>DASUHV010000105.1:0-4328 GCA_036273355.1 Gaiellales bacterium | reverse complement strand
TGGCGGCGCTCGCCGACGGCGTCTGGCGCGTCTGGATCGGAGCTGAGACGATGGTGACGGCATGAACGAACGACAGCAGGCGATCACCGAGCTGCTCGACGAGCACGAGGTCTCGACGCAGCTGCAGCTGCAGCGGCTGCTGGCCCGGCGCGGCCACGACGTCACCCAGGCGACGGTGTCGCGCGACCTCGACCGCCTGGGCGTGGTGCGGGTGCGTCGCCACGGCCGGCTGGTCTATGCGCTGTCCGAGGACTCCGACGCCGTGCCCGCCGACCCGATCGGGCAGGTGGTGCTGGCGCTCGGCCTGGTACGCGGCATGGAGGCGTCCGGTCACATGGCGGTGCTGAAGACCGGCCCCGCCAACGCGCATCCCGTCGCCTTCGCGTTCGACAACGCGTCCTTCCCCGAGATCATCGGCACCATCGCCGGTGACGACACCCTGGCATTGATCGCCCGCGAGCCACATACCGGGCACGACCTGATCCGCTTGATCGAGCGGCTGCAAGAGGAGACTCCGTGAAAGACACCATCGTTCTTGCCTATTCCGGCGGCCTCGACACATCGGTCGCCCTGCGCTGGCTGGCCGACGAGTACGACGCCGACGTGATCGCCCTGCTGATCGACGTCGGCCAGGGCATCGACGCCGAGGCGGCCACCGCCCGCGCGCTCGCAGCCGGCGCCAGCGACGTCGAGGTGATCGACGCGCGCGAGGAGTTCGCCGCCGACTACGTGCTGCCGGTGCTGCAGGCGGGCGCGCTCTACGAGGGCCGCTACCCGCTGGTATCGGCGCTCTCGCGGCCGCTGATCGGGCGGCACCTGGTGGCGGTCGCCCGCGCCCGCGGCGCGACGGCGGTCGCCCACGGCTGCACGGGCAAGGGCAACGACCAGGTGCGGTTCGAGACGGCGGTGGCCGCGCTCGCGCCCGACCTGGCGGTGCTGGCGCCGGTGCGGGACTGGGGCATGACCCGCGAGCAGGAGATCGCCTACGCGGAGCAGCACGGCATCGAGGTGCCGGTCAAGTCGGGCGAGGCCTTCTCGATCGACCACAACCTCTGGGGCCGCTCGATCGAGGCCGGCCCGCTCGAGGATCCGTGGGTGGAGGCGCCGGAGCAGGCGTTCGCGCTGACCATCTCGCCGGAGCGGGCGCTGCCCGCGCCGCAGGTGGTCGAGGTCGAGTTCGAGCAGGGGCTGCCGGTCGCGATCGACGGCGAGCGGCTCGACCTGGTCTCGCTGATCGGCCGCGCCGGTGCGCTGGCCGGCGCCCACGGGGTCGGCCGCATCGACATGATCGAGAACCGGCTGGTCGGGATCAAGAGCCGCGAGATCTACGAGGCGCCGGCCGCCGCGCTGCTGATGGCCGCTTACGGCGGGGTGGAGGAGCTGGTCTGCGAGCGCGACCTCGCCCACACCAAGCAGGAGCTGGCGCTGCAGTACGCGACCCTGATCTACAACGGCCTCTGGTACTCGCCGCTACGGGCGGCGCTGCAGGCGTTCATGCAGCACGTCACCGCGTCGGTCACAGGCACCGCCAAGGTCAAGCTCTACCGCGGCAGCTGCGCGGTGGTGGGGCGGACGGCCGAGGGGTCGCTGTACGACCACGGCCTGGCCACCTACGAGGAGGGCGACAGCTTCCACCACGGGGCTGCGGCCGGCTTCATCCACGTGTGGTCGCTGCCGACCAAGACCTGGGCCGCGGCCACGCAGCCGGATACGATCGAGGTGTGACCGAGCCTTTGTGGGCCGGCCGCCTGTCCGGCGGCCTCGATCCTGCCATCCTCGACTTCACCGCCTCGCTGGCGGTCGACCGGCGGCTGCTGCCGTACGACCTGCGCGCCAGCGGCGTGCACGTGCGGATGCTGGCCCGCCAGGGGCTGATCGACCCGGCTGAGGCCGACGCGATCGTGGCGGCGCTGGCGTCGGTGGAGGTGGAGCCGGACGCGCGTGACGAGGATGTGCACTCGGCGATCGAGCGGCTGCTGGGCGAGCTGGGGCCGCGCGTCCACGCCGGCCGCAGCCGCAACGACCAGGTGCAGACGGCGATGCGGCTGTGGGCCAAGCAGGCCTGCGGGGACCTGATCGAGGGCGTGCGCGGGCTGGCCACGGCGCTGCTCGACCGCGCCGATGACGAGGGCGACGCCGTGCTGCCGGGCTACACCCACGGCCAGCGCGCACAGCCGGTGTGGCTGGGCCAGCACCTGGCCGCCCACGTCTGGGCGCTCACCCGCGATGGCCGGCGGCTGTCCCAGGTGCGCGAGGCGGCCGATGTGTGTCCGCTGGGCGCGGGAGCGCTGGCAGGCTCGAGCCTGCCGCTCGATCCGGAGTGGGTGGCCGCGGAGCTGGGCTTCGCCCGCTCCTTTGCAAACTCGCTGGATGCGGTATCCGACCGCGACTACCTGACGGGGCTCTGCTACGCGGTCGCACTGGCGATGGTGCACCTGTCGCGGATGGGGGAGGAGCTGGTGCTGTGGACGTCGGCCGAGTACGGCTTCGCCGAGCTCGACGACAGCGCCGCCACCGGCAGCTCGATGATGCCCCAGAAGAAGAACCCGGACGCGGCGGAGCTGGTGCGAGGCAAGACCGGCACCGCGATCGGGCGGCTGGCCGGGTTGCTGTCCACCCTCAAGGGGCTGCCGCTGGCGTACAACCGCGACCTGCAGGAGGACAAGCGGGCCAGCTTCGACCAGGTCGACGACCTGGCCGGGTCGCTGGCAGCGCTGACGGTGTGCGTCCGCGGGCTGCGCTTCGACCGCGAGCGGATGGCGGCGGCGGCCGGGGACGGCCGCACGGTCGCGACCGATCTGGCCGAGCAGCTGGTGCGCGAGGGCGTGCCCTTCCGCGAGGCGCACGCGCGGGTGGCGGAACGGGTGGCCGCAGGCGAGCGGTTCGCCGAGCCGACCGCCGAGCAGGCCGCCGCCGGCAGGCTGGCGCCGGACGACCTGCGCGCGCAGCTGGCGGAGGCCCGCGCGGCGGTGGCAGCGCTGTGAGCGAGCTGCAGCTGGGCGGCGTCGCGGCATCGGCGCTGGCGGCCGAGTTCGGGACGCCGCTGTACGTCTACGACGAGCTCGAGCTGAGGGCACGGTCGCGGGCGTACCTGGCCGGGCTGGAGAGCTACCCGGGAGCCTCGCGGGCGGTGTACGCCTGCAAGGCCAACGCCACGGTGGCGGTGATCGCGGCGGTGGTGGGGGAGGGGCTGGGCGCCGACGTTGCCTCGGCCGGCGAGCTGGCGGCGGCGTTGCGTGCCGGCGCAGCGCCGGAGTCGGTGATCGTCCACGGCAACAACAAGTCCGACGCCGACCTGTCGGCGGCGATCGAAGCGGGATGCGGGCTGGTGGTCGTCGACCACATGGGCGAGCTCGACCAGGTGGAGCGGCTGGCGGCGGCGGCCGGCCGCGTGCAGCCGGTGCTGGTGCGCGTCACGCCCGGCATCGACGCCGACACGCATGCCAAGATCAGGACCGGCCACCACGGCTCCAAGTTCGGGTTCGCGGCTCCGGACGCGCTGGACGCGCTCGACCGCGCGGGGTCGCTGCTGCACGTGCAGCCGGCGGGCCTGCACGTGCACCTGGGATCGCAGATCAACCAGCTGGGGACGTACGCGAGCGCGGTCGACTGGCTGGTCGCGTTCATCGAGGAGCACGGGCTGGGCGAGCTGCCGGTGCTCGACCTGGGCGGCGGGCTGGGCATCGCCCACGCGCCGGGCGACATCGAGCTCGAGATCGAGCCCTCGCTGGAGGCGATCTGCGCGCACCTGACCGACGCGCTGATCGCACACGGGCTGCCGATGCCGGAGCTGGTGGTGGAGCCGGGCCGTTCGATCGCGGGGCCGGCGGGGACGACGCTGTACCGGGTCGGATCGATCAAGCGCGCGGCCGACGGCACCGTGTACGCGGCGGTGGACGGAGGCATGTCCGACAACCCGCGGCCTGCGCTGTACGGCGCGCGCTACACGGCGATCGTGTGCGACCGGCCGGACGAGGAGGGGCGAACGGTGTACACGATTGCGGGCAAGCACTGCGAGTCCGGCGACGTCCTGATCGAGCGGATCGAGCTGCCCGAGCTGCACCCGGGCGACCTGCTGGCCGTGCCCGCAACCGGCGCCTACAACGCCAGCATGGCGTCGACGTACAACCAGCTGCCGCGGCCGGCGGCGGTGATGGTGTCCGGCGGCGAGGCGCGGCTGGTGCAGCGGCGCGAGACGATCGAGGATCTGCTGGCGCGCGAGGTCTGACCCCGTCTTGAAGAAAGCCGGAAGCCTCGACCGCAGACTCCCGGGCTGGTGATAGAGAGGTGCCGGGCACCGTCACATCACGCGTTGCAGGTCCGTGACG
>DASUHV010000104.1:0-3528 GCA_036273355.1 Gaiellales bacterium | reverse complement strand
TCCTGAGACTATGACGCTCGCGGAGGCTGTCTGTACGCTGCGGCCTTGAGCACGTCCCGGCACGACGCCGTCGACCAGGCCCCGCGCGCGACACGGGCGCCGGTTCCGGCCGTGCTCGGCGTCTCGGTGATCTGCGCCGGCGCGGCCTACCCGGTGACCGGTGCCGCCCTCGGCCTGACCAGCCCGGCGGTGATCTCCGTCTGCCGTGCCCTGGTCGGCGGGCTGGTGATGCTGCCGGTGCTGCGCATGGTCGGCGCGCGTCTGCCGTCGACCTGGGTCGGCTGGGGTTGGGCGCTCGTGATCGGCTTCGGGAACGTCACCGTGACGCTGGCCGGGATCGCGGAGGGCACGCGGCTGGCCGGCGCCGCCGTGGCGTCGGTGCTCCTGAACAGCGCCCCGTTCTTCGCCGCCGTGCTGGCACGCGTGTTCCTGGGCGAGGGGTTGACGCGGCTGCGCGTGATCGGCCTGATCACGGGGTTTGCCGGCATCCTCGTGATCGTCGCGTCGGAGCCGTCCAGCGGCGGCTCGCACGTGGTCGAGGGCGCGGTCGTGTGCCTGCTGGGAGCGCTCGGCTGGGCCGGCGCGGGACTCGGCATGCGCTACCTGAGCGTGCGCGACGCCGGCTTCGACGTGTGGGGCGCGAGCACCGCGCAGTTCTTCTGCGGCGGCGTCCTGCTGCTCCCCTACCTGGCTGCGACCGGCGGCTTCGGCGGCACCGACTGGTCGTCGGCCAAGCTCTGGGCGAGCCTGGTGTTCCTGGTGCTGGGGGCGCAGATCGTCACCTACGTCGGGTTCTACCTGGCGCTGGCGCAATGGTCGAGCGCCCGCGTGTTCTCGTGGACGTTCCTCGTGCCGGTGGTGGCGGTCGTGATCGAGGCGCTGCAGGGGAACCTGCCGGGCGCGGTGGCCACGGCCGGACTCGCGATCGTGATCGCGGGGGTCGCGATCGTGACCCACCCGCGGGCCGAGGCGACGCCGGCCTAGCCGACTCCGCTGAAGAGCTCTGGATCGATCGAAGCCGGGAACGTCGTGCGAAGCGTGATCGACTGGGCCCCGATGGTCAGCTCGAACGCGAAGAAGGGACAGCATTCGTGCTCTGCCTCCACCAGCGTCTGTAGTTCGGGCAGCGCCGTCGTCCGCCAGTGCGACGTGAGGTGGTCTCCGATCCGCTGCCGGTCGATCAGGTGGCGGTCACGCAGCGTCTCCCACTCCCTGCCGCGCTCCCGCATCGAGTCGGGCCCGAGGCTGCACGACGGCGCCTCGACCGCCGCCGGATCCGGCAGGAACAGGATCGTCCAGCTCATGGCGACCCTAGGCGCAACAGGCCGAGGGGTCGTCGGCGATGGGGGTGCAGCACGCGGCAGCCACGTCGTCCTTGTGTTCGCCATCCTCGATATCGCCGAGCACGGTGTACACCTCCCAGCGGTTTCCGGCCGGGTCCGCCACCCAGACCTTGTCCTGGCGGGCGTAGCAGCACGAGGTGTCCCGCTCGTCGAGCGTGACGAGCCCGCTCCGTCGAAGTCGGATGCCGGCGGCCTCCACCTGCTCGGTGGCGCCGACGCGGATGCCGAGATGGGAGAGCGCGGGCCGTTCGGCACGCTGGAGGGCAAGGGCGACCGGCGGATCGGCCAGCTCGAACTTGGCGTAACCGGGCTTGCGCTTGGCCGGTCCCTCCCCGAACAGTTGCTCGTAGAAGGCGATGGCACGATCCAGGTCGGGCACGTCCAGGCTGAGGTGGAACGTGTTGCTCACGGCACGGTCTCCTTCATCGACAGTCATCTATATGGCACGTTCTACCAGGCGGCATCCGTGCTCGCAAATATTTGGCAGTATCGATATAGTCTTGCCGATGAGGAAACGACTGCCCGTGATCGCGTGCTGTACGCCGCTGGCCGGCTCGTCGCTGTCCGACGAGGACGCGGCCGAGCTGGAGCGGCTGTTCAAGGTGCTAGCCGATCGCACCCGCGTGAAGATCCTGAACATCCTGCTTCGCGCTCGCGGCCAGGCCGTCTGCGTGTGCGAGTTCACCGACCAGCTCGACCTCGCCCAGCCGACGGTCAGCTATCACCTGAAGCTGCTGCGCGAGGCGGGGCTGCTTGATCGCGAGAAGCGCGGCACGTTCGCCTACTTCCGGGTGCGGCCCGAGGCGATGGAGCGGCTGCACTCGCTGGTGGAGCCCGCTGTGCTGGCCGAAGCGGTCTAGATGATTGATGACGCCATGCCTTCCGATCAGGCGCCGACCGCGCTCCTGGTCGACCAGATGCGGGCAGAGCACTGGCCGGCGGTCGAGCTGATCTACGCGCAGGGACTGGCCACCGGCGACGCGTCGTTCGAGACTGAGACGCCGAGCTGGGAGGAGTTCCGGGCCGGCCACCTGCCCGGGCACCTGCTGGTCGCACTGGACGCAGACGCCGTGCTGGGGTGGGCGGTGCTGTCGCCGGTCTCCGACCGCTGCGCGTACCAGGGTGTCGCCGAGGACAGCGTCTATGTGGCCGAAGCGGCGCGCGGCCGCGGCGTCGGTCGGGCGCTGCTCACGCAGCTGATCTGGCGCGCCGAGTCGGCCGGCATCTGGACGGTGCAGGCCGGCATCTTCCCCGAGAACACGGCCAGCATCGCGCTCCACCACTCCTGCGGGTTTCGCACGGTCGGACTGCGCGAGCGGCTGGGGCAGCGCGACGGCATCTGGCGAGACGTGCTGCTGCTTGAGCGGCGCGGGAGCATCGCGTGACGATCGGGCTGGCGCGACAGGCCCTGGCCGAGCTGATCGGCACGTTCGCGCTGGTGTTCGCCGGCTGCGGGGCGATCATGGTCGACTCAACGACGCACGCGCTCGGCCACGTCGGCGTGGCGATCAGCTTCGGCCTGGTGATCATGGTCATGATCTACGCGGTCGGGCACATCTCGGGTGCCCACTTCAACCCGGCGGTCACGTTCGCGTTCGCGTTGACACGGCACTTCCCCTGGCGGCGGGTCGCGGTCTACTGGCCGGCGCAGCTCGCGGGTGCGCTGGCGGCGGCGCTGGTGCTGCGCGGCTCGCTCGGCAACGTGGCGCACGTGGGAGCGACCTTGCCCAGCGGCTCCGACGCGCAGGCGTTCCTGTGGGAGAGCGTGCTCACGTTCTTCCTGATGTTCGTGATCATGGCGGTGGCCACGGACACGCGCGCGGTGGGCGAGGCGGCTGCGATCGCGATCGGCGGCACGGTCGGGCTGGACGCGATGTTCGGCGGACCCATCACCGGCGCGTCCATGAACCCGGCCCGTTCGCTCGGGCCGGCCATCGCGAGCGGCGACTACACGGCCATCTGGGTGTACATCGCGGCGCCGCTGCTGGGAGCCGCCGTGGCCGCCGCCGTCTACCAGTTCCTGCGGGCCGAAGGGCGCCCGCCCGTGGCCGACCAGGTCCCGGCAGCGAGGGACGCCGCGTGAGCCACGTGCTGTTCGTCTGCATCCAGAACGCCGGGCGCTCCCAGATCGCGCAGGCGCTGTTCGAGCGGGCTGCGGCCGGTCAGCACGAGGCGCGCTCGGCCG
>DASUHV010000103.1:0-4917 GCA_036273355.1 Gaiellales bacterium | reverse complement strand
GTCCTTGGCCAGGACATCATCCAGCGGGCCCCGCGGGCGCTCCCGACGCCCGACGCGCCCCATCCTGCGCCCAGCATCCACGCATCCCGTGGAATCAACCATCTACTCGTAGACCTGTTCGACGAAGTCGGACAGAAGCGCCGCCGCCCCGCGCACCGACCTGATCGCCTTCACGTAGTCCATGCGGTTGGGGCCGATCAGCGAGACCGTCCCCAGGTTGCGGGCCGGCAGCCCGTAGTTCGCGGCCACCAGCGACAGGCCGCGCAGCTGTGGGATCGCCTCCTCGCCGCCGACGCGCACATACAGCCGGTTGGTCTCGAGCGCCCCGCGCAGCAGCTGCAACAGGCCCGCCCGCTCCTCCAGCGCCAGCATCAGGTCGTTGATCTCGGCCAGGTCGTCGTGGCGCAGCTCCTGCACCAGCCGTGCGGCGCCGCCCACGTACAGGGTCTGCTCGCCGCTTCCCACCAGCTCGGTGAAGGCCGGCTCCAGCGCCCCCATGAACTCCAGCTCGCGGGCGCCCAGGCCGGGGTCGAACAGGCGCTGGCGCAGGGCCCGCGCGCCCAGCCGCACGCCGCCCAGCTGCTCGTTCAGGTAGGCCGTGGCCCACTCGATCAGCTTCTCGTCGACCGCCTCCTCGAACGGGAACATGCTCTTGGTGACGCCGCCGGTGGAGGTGATCACCACCACCATCACCATCCGCGGCTGCAGCCGCAGCACCTCGACGTGGCGGATCTCGGCGGTCTCCAGCGGCGGCGCCGTCACCACCGCCAGCAGGTTGGTCACCTGGGACATCATCTCGGTCGTGTTGCGCAGGGCCGCATCGACCTCGTTCCGCACCTGCGACAGGTCGATCGGCAGGCGCGCGGCGCCCAGCGGCTGCTCCAGCAGCTGGTGCGCGTACAGCCGGTAGCCCGCGTCGGTCGGCACCCGGCCGGCCGAGGTATGCGGGTGGCCGAGCAGGCCCAGCGCCTCCAGCTCGGCGAGCTCGTACCGCACCGTCGAGGCGGACGCGTCCACGGCGCCGCTTTCGACCAGGGCCTTTGAGCCGACCGGATGCCCCGTCGAGATGTACTCCCGCACCACCCGCAGCAGGATCAGGACCTGGCGCGGCGTCAGCTGTCGTTCCATCTCGCTCATCGCAGCAGCGTGCTGACCACGTCGTTTGCCATGAACCGGCCGCGCTCGCTGAGCCGGATGCCGCCCGGCTCGCGGGCCAGCATCCCGGCACCGGCCATGCGCTCGAGCTGCCGCGGGTCGATCAGCCACTCCAGCCCGTCCAGCGGCATCGGCCGGTCGAGCCGCAGGCCCAGCATCAGCCGCTCGCTGCCGCGCTCGGCCGGGCTCAGCAGCTCGATCTCGGCGGGTGGCGCCTGGCCCGCCTCCACCGCCTCCAGGTAGGCGCGCAGGGACGGTCGGTTGCGGCGCCGCTCCAGGCCGATCGTGGAGACGGCGCCGACGCCCAGGCCGAGGTAGTCGCGCCCCTCCCAGTAGCCCAGGTTGTGGCGGGCCTGGCGGCCGTCGCGGCAGAAGTTGGCCGTCTCGTACCAGTGGTAGCCGCGCTCGCGCAGCGTGGAAACGACCGTCTCGTAATGATCCTCGAGCGCCTCCGCCTGGCGCTCAAGCTCGGCGCCGTGGCGGTGGGTGAAGCGGGTGCCGGGCTTGGCCTCGAGCTCGTAGTAGCTGATGTGCTCGGGCTCAAGGCTCGAGGCCTGGTCGAGGTCGGCGGCGAGGTCTGCGGCCGACTGCCCCGGAACCCCAAACATCAAGTCGAGGTTGAGGTTTGTGACGCCTGCCCGCCGCAGCGTCGTCACCGCCTGGATAACCCGGTCCGGCGTCGCCCGACGTTCGAGCGTCGCCAGCAGCTGCGGCTGGAAGCTCTGGGCGCCCAGCGACACCCGCGTCACCCCACCCTCGACCAGCACTTGAGCCTTGGCCGGTGTGATCGTCTCCGGGTTGCACTCGACCGTCAGCTCGTCGCAGGCGGGCAGCGCCGCCAGCAGCCGCACCAGCAGCGGGTCGTCCAGCAGCGACGGCGTGCCGCCGCCGATGAAGATCGTGGCCGGCCGCGCCGGCGCACCGCGAAGCTCGCGGATCAGGGCGTCGACGTAGCGGCCGTGCAGCTCGCCGTTGCCGGTGACCGTGACGAAGTCGCAGTACCCGCAGCGGTGGCCGCAGAACGGCACGTGCAGGTAGAGATGCTCAGCCGCCGCCACCGTTGCCTCCGTCGCGGTTCAGGTCGAGCACCGCCAGGAACGCCTCCTGCGGCACCTCGATGTTGCCCACCTGCTTCATGCGCTTCTTGCCCTTCTTCTGCTTCTCGAGCAGCTTGCGCTTGCGGCTGACGTCGCCGCCGTAGCACTTGGCCAGCACGTCCTTGCGCTTGGCCTTGACCGTCTCACGGGCGATCACGCGCGAGCCGATCGCCGCCTGGATCGCGACCTCGAACATCTGGCGCGGGATCCGCTCGCGCAGCGCCTCCACCAGCGCCTTGCCCTGCTTGTAGGCGTTGTCGCGGTGCGTGATCAGCGACAGCGAATCGACCTGCTCCCCGGCCAGCAGCACGTCCACCTTCACCAGCTTGCCCTCGCGGAAGCCGATCATGTCGTAGTCGAAGGAGGCGTAGCCGCGGCTGCGCGACTTGAGCTGGTCGTAGTAGTCCAGCACCACCTCGGCCAGCGGGATGTCGTAGACCAGCTGCACCCGCTCCTCGCTCAGGTACTCCATGTGGCCGAACTCGCCGCGGCGGTCCTGGGTCAGCTCCATCAGCGGCCCCACGAACTCCTTGGGTGCGATCAGCGACGCCCGCACGTAGGGCTCCTCGGTGGACAGGACGTCGCCCGAGGCCGGCATCTGGGCCGGGTTGTGCACCTCGTGCCAGTCCTCCTTGACGTCCTGCACCCGGTAGGCCACGTTGGGCGCGGTCACCAGCAGGTCGAGGTCGTACTCGCGCTCCAGCCGCTCCCGCACGATGTCCATGTGCAGCAGGCCCAGGAACCCGCAGCGAAACCCGAAGCCGAGCGCCTGCGAGGTCTCCGGCTCGTACGACAGGGCGGCGTCGTTCAGCTTCAGCTTCTCGAGCGCGTCGCGCAGCTCCGGGTACTGGTCGGAGTCGGTCGGGAACAGCCCGGCGAACACCATCGGCTTGACCTCCTTGTAGCCGGGCAGGGGCTCGGCGGCCCCGTCCTTGGAGAGCGTCAGCGTGTCCCCCACCCGCAGCTGCGACACGTCCTTGAGGCCGGTCACGATGTAGCCGACCTCGCCCGCCGACAGGTGCTTGGCGGGTCGCATGCCGGGAGAGAAGAAGCCCAGCTCCTCGACGTCGAAGCGCGTGCCCTGCGCCATCGCGCGGACCTTGTCGCCCTTGTGGAAGCCGCCGTCCACCATCCGCACGAAGGCGAGCACGCCGCGGTACTGGTCGTAGCTGGAGTCGAAGATGAGTGCGCGGGGCGGCGCCTGCGGGTCGCCGTCGGGCGGCGAGATGTGGTCGACCACCGCCTGCAGCACCGCCTCGATGCCCTGGCCGGTCTTGGCCGAGATCCGCAGCACGTTCTCGGGCGCGTCGCCGATCAGCTCGGCCAGCTCCGCGGAGACAGCGTCGGGGTCCGCCGCCGGCAGGTCGATCTTGTTCACCACCGGGACGATGTCGAGGTCGTTCTCGATCGCCAGGTACGCGTTCGCGAGCGTCTGCGCCTCCAGCCCCTGGGCGGCGTCCACCACCAGCAGCGCGCCCTCGCAGGCGGCCAGGCTGCGCGACACCTCGTAGGTGAAGTCGACGTGCCCGGGCGTGTCGATCAGGTTCAGCTCGTAGACGCGGTCGTCGGAGGCACGGAACAGCACCCGCACCGCCTGTGCCTTGATCGTGATGCCGCGCTCGCGCTCGAGATCCATCGAGTCGAGCAGCTGCTCGCGCATGTCACGGTCGGCCACCGTCTTGGTGACCTGCAGGATGCGGTCGGCCAGCGTCGACTTGCCGTGGTCGATGTGGGCGATGATAGAGAAGTTGCGGATGCGTGAGAGTGCCACCGGTTAAGCGTACCGGTGCATCACGTTGCGGGATCGCGGCGGCGGCGCAGCAGGCTGGCCAGGATGTCCACCTCGGCCAGCCGCAGCGAACGGGCCGCGACCAGGTAGGCGAAGCCGCCGGCGGCCAGCCCCAGGCCGAGGGACACGATCTGGCCGGCGATCGAGCGGCCCAGGAGCTTGTCCATCGGGTACCACACTCCGAACGCCGCGACGGTGCAGTAAACCGTCGCCACCGCGGTCAACGCGGTCGAGCGCAGCACCTCGCGGCCGTGCAGCGAGCCCACCCGGCGACGCAGCAGCACCATCAGCACGCCCGCGTTGAACGACGTCACGATCGCGGTGGCGAGCGCGATCCCGGCGGCGCCGTAGCGCAGCAGCGCCAGGTCGAAGAACAGGTTCAGCGCAAGGTTCACGAGCGCCACCAGGGTCGGGATGCGCGGCTCCTGGAGCCCGAAGAAGGCGCGCGTCAGGAGCAGCGAAAGTCCGTTCCCGAGCAGGCCCAGCGAGAACATCACCAGCGTGGCCGACACGCGCACGGTGTCGGACTCGCTGAACTGCCCGTGCTGGTAGAGCAGACGAACCACCGGCTCGGCCAGCACGATCGAGATGGCGGCGGCCGGCAGCAGCAGGAACACGATCGCGCGTATGCCACGGGCCACGATCAGCGCCAGCTCCACCATGTTGCGCACGGCGGCGGCGCGCGACAGCTCGGGGAACAGCACGGTCGAAACCGCCACCGAGAACAGCCCCTGAGGCAACATGAACAGGCGGAACGCGTAGCCCAGGTCGCCAGGCGCCGAGGAGCTGTGGTGCGCGGCGATGATCGTGTCCAGGGTCAGGTTGACGTTGATCAGCCCCAGCCCCAGCGAGACCGGCACCATCAGGCGCAGGATG
>DASUHV010000102.1:0-3293 GCA_036273355.1 Gaiellales bacterium | reverse complement strand
GAGGCGCTGCCCGGCGCGGCGATCGGCGGCGAGCAGCTGCGCGAGCTGTGCACGCGGGCGCTGCGGCCGGGCGTCCGTGGGTGCAGCGGCCGGCTGGCGTCCGGTACCTGGATCGAGATCACCGACGGCAACGATCCGCTGCGGCTGGCGATCGGAAGCGAGCGCCCGCTGTCGCGGGTGGAGTCGCAGCTGCTGCGGGTGGTCGCCGATCACCTGCGGGCTGAGGTCGCGGAGGAGCCGCCGCGGGAGCCCCTGCGGCTCGCGGGCGACCAGCGGAGAACCAGCGGGCCGTGGCAGCCTGCGGTGGTCGTGGTCGAGCTGAAGGCATTCGAAAACGTCCGTGCGGTGGCCGGCCAGCTGTCGGCCGAGCGCGTGGTGTCAGAGGCACGGGTGCGCCTGGATGCGCTGCTGCGCGAGGGCGACCTGCTGTCGCTGCTTTCGGAGGATCGCTTCGGGATCGTGATCGGGGTCACCGAGCCCTCGCAGGTGGACGCCGTCTGCCGCCGCATCCAGGATGCGCTTGCGGACCTGCCGGTGCCGCGGCGCGCGGATCGGGTGGAGGCGGTGATCCGCACGCCGTCGCAGGGCGAGACGGCCTCCGACCGGCAGCTGTCGCAGCTCGTCGCGAGCTACACCTACGGCTCGCGCAAGGCGGGCTGACGTGGTCGTCGGCCTCGCGTTCGTGCTGGGCCTGGCGGTGGCGTGGGCGCTGGGCGCGAGCCCCGCACGCCTCGCGGACGTGCGCTTCCGCGGGTCGGTGCTGGTGTTCGCCGCGCTAGCGATCCAGATCGCGATCTACACCTCCCTCAACGCGCACGTGCCGGCTGCATGGGACGCGCCGCTGCACGTGCTCAGCTACGTCCTGCTGATCTGCTTCCTGCTCGTGAACGTGCGCGTGCCGGCCTTCTGGCTGGTCGGCTTCGGACTGCTATCGAACGTGGCCGTCATCTTCAGCAACGGCGGGCGCATGCCGGTCTCGGGCGAGGCGTGGCAGGCCGCCGGCAAGTCGCTGTCGGTGTTCAACAGCGAGGGCATCTCCGACAACAACGTGCTCGCCAACGCGGACACGCACCTGCGCTGGCTGAGCGACATCTTCGCCGTGCCGGCCCAGGTACCGATGGCGAGCGTGCTCTCGATCGGCGACGTGATGATGGTGATCGGCATGGTCGCGTTCGTGTACCGATCGTGCACCGGCGCCAAGGGCGCCAGCACGATGCAGGTGCTGGAGCCGCTGCGCTCGGCCGCGTTCCGGCGGGTGGTCGCCGGCCGGCTGGTGTCGAGCGTGGGCGACTGGTTGACGCAGGCGGCGTGCGTAACCTGGATCTACGAGAGCACGCGCTCCGTCGGCCTTGTCAGCGCGTTCCTGGCGACGCGGATGGTCGGCTACGCGCTGGGCGGCATCATCTCGGCGCCGATGCTCGACCGCATCCCCGGCTTCAAGGCGCTGTCGGTCGTGGAGACCATGCGCGGCGGCTGCACGCTGGCGATGATCCCGTTCGCCGCGGCCGGCCAGATCTGGCCCGTGGTGGTGCTGGGCGCGGTGTCGGCGATGTTGTCGTCTGCGACCAGCCCCACGGCACAGGGGCTGATACCCGACGTGCTGCCTCCCGAGCAGCTGCAGGCCGGCAACGCGATCCACCAGATGGCGCGCAGCCTGACGTCGGTGCTGGGTGCGCTCATCGGCGGGTTCGCGGTGGCCGAGTTCAGCATCCAGGTGGCGCTGGCGGTCGACCTGGCCACGTTCTGCCTGGCCGCGATCCTGTACCGGCGGTTCGCCAGGCGGGCAGGGCCGGAGTCTCAGCCGCGGGCCGACCCTGGCTCGCGGGTGTCGCGCCGCGACCTGCTGCGCGCGATCCTGCTGAACCGGGTGGTGTTCGGGCTGGCCGCGTCGTTCACGCTGGTGACGCTGGCGATCGGGATCATGAACTCCGACGTGTCACGTGCCTTCGACGAGCAGCTGGGCAACAGCCATGCCTATGGCTACATCCTGGCGGTGATCAGCGCGGGCTACGTCTGCAGCGAGATCCTGACCGGCTACATGCGAAGCCAGAGCGTGGCGCGGCGGTCGGTGGGTCTGGCGTTCATGGCGTCGGGCGCGGCCGCGTTCGTGTTGTCTTACGCGACGACGGTGCCGATCGCCTACCTGGCGCTGTTCCTGTTCGGCGCGGCGGACGGCGTCACCGAGGTGGTGCGAGACAGCCTGATCCAGCTGAACACGCAGCGCAGCGTGCGCAGCGGCGTGTTCGCCGTGGTCAACTCGGTGCAGACCGTCGGCATGATCATCGGCCTCGCCGTGGCGCCGCTCGTGGCGGACCGGTTCACCAGCGGCACCAGCCTGCGGATCGTGGCGCTGGGTTGCGTGACCAGCGGCGTGTTGGCCGGGGTCTGCCTGGTCGGGCGTGGCGGCGGCGCCGGCGAAATGCTGCAGGTGGCGGCGGCGGAGGCGCCCGCCGGCGAGCTGGGTGCCGCCGTGGCAGCGTTCGAGCTGCGTGACGGCGACGGCGCGAATGTGGAGCTGGGCGAGCTGACAGCGAACGGGCCGGCCGTGCTCGTGCTGTCCGGGCAGGGAGGTGGAGATGAAGAGCGGGTCGCGATGCTGCGCGAGTTGGCGGAGGGACTGCCGGCGAGCGTGCGACTGGCGGTGGTGTCGAGGAGCCGGTCGCGGTTGGGGGAGCAGGCCGACGCAGTGCGCGTCGACTGGCTGCGCGACCCGGGCGGCACCTGCTTCGCGGCGCTGGGAGTGCCCTGCGGGCGCCGGGCTGCGGACGCCGGAGTGTTCGTGATCGACGGGGAAGGCGTGCTGCGGCTGGCCTACCGGACGGGCAGCGCGGAAGAGTGGATCCCGGCCGCCTTCGTGCTGTCGCGGGTGCGGCGCCTGCTGCCGGCCGAGCACGAGATCCGGGTGCTGCGGACGCAGCTGGGAGTGGCCGGCGCGCCCGTCCTGCCCGGCTCAGACCCGGCCTGACCCTCGATATACTGGACGTTCGCGGGGCTATAGCTCAGTTGGGAGAGCGCCTGGATCGCACCCAGGAGGTCAGCGGTTCGAATCCGCTTAGCTCCATAGGTTTTGTGACCTCCTGGGTGCGATCCAGGCGGAAGCCTGGTGGAGGGCCTGCTATCCAAGCAGGCCCGGTGGCGAGCTGTCAGGGAAGCGCAGCGACCTTGACAGCGAGTCCCAGGAGGTCAGCGGTTCGAATCCGCTTAGCTCCATTTTCCCGCTTAACTAAGCCGTTTCTGGGCGGCTCAACTGGATTCGAACCTACACGGCCCGCGAACCAGAGTCAATGTTAGAT
>DASUHV010000101.1:0-5810 GCA_036273355.1 Gaiellales bacterium | reverse complement strand
GTCGGCCGGCCGCACAACCGCCAGCGCCGATCCGCGCATGCCGCGGGCGGTAGCGTCGGTCAGGTAGTCGGCCGGGGCCGGGCTGACCACGTGGTCGAGGCCGACGGTGCGGATCAGCTCGTCCAGCATGGCCATGAGCCTACCGCGGCGCCGGCGCGGTGCTCGAGCGCACGTGCAGCTGTGGCTCGATCACCATCTCGCCGGCGGGGCGGCCGGCGATCGCGTCGACCAGCATCTGTGCCGCCCCGACCGCCGCTCCCGGCGTGTCCCATCCCACCGCGGTCAGCGCCGGGTCGAGCAGGCGCGAGATCGGGATGTCGTCGAAGCCGACAACGCTGATGTCGCCGCCCACCTGCAGGCCGGCGTCGCGGCAGGCCTGGTAGGCGCCGCAGGCGATCGAGTCAGAGAGCGCGAACACGGCGGTGGGCGGCCGCGTGCCGGCGAGCACGCGCGCGGCGGCGGCGTGGGCCTGGTCGTCGGCGAACCCGCAGCGGACGCGACGCACGCCGGCCCGGCGTGGTGCGGCGTGCGGCCCGCCGCCCAGCACCACGATCTCGCGGTGTCCCAGGCCCTGCAGATGATCGAGCGCGAGCGCGATGCCGGCGAGTGAGTCGAACCTGATCGATCCGGCCGGTGCGGGCAGCGAGGCGTTCACCGAGACCGTGGGCGTGGCGGCGACGATCGCCCGCCAGTCCAGAGCGCTGGGATCGATCGGCAGCACGATCAGGCCGTCACAGCGCTGGGCCGCCAGGTCGCGCGCCAGGGCCAGCTCCTCCTGCGCATCGCCTGCGGCGTCGGCCAGCACCATCCGCAGGCCGTGGCGGCGGAGGCTGCCCTGCAGGCTGGTCACGAACTGCTGGTGCCAGAGGTCGGCGAGGCTGCCGCCGACCACGCCGACCAGCTCGGTGCGGCCGCCGCGCAGCGCGCGCGCGATCGGGTCGCTGCGAAAGCCGATGCGGTCGGCGGCGGCGCGCACGCGCCGCTCGGTGGCGGGGGACACGCGCTGGCCGCGCAGGGCATAGGAGACGCCGGCGGTGGAGAGGCCGGTGATCTCGGACAGCTCCCGCAGCGTGGCCCGCTTGCGTTCCGGGCGGTGGTTCGGCACAATCACATGTTAATCGTTTCACCACGAAGATGCGAACCGACGTCCACCAACACCTCTGGCCGCGCCCGCTGGTGGACGCGCTGCGCGCCCGCCGCTCTCCGCCGTACCTGGACTCCGACGGCGACGCCCCGATGCTGTACATGGCGCACGAGCCGGCGGGTGCCGTCGACCTCACCCGGCACCGGCTTGACGCACGGCTGGCGGCGCTCGATGCGGCCGGCATCGAGCGGGCCGTGATCTCGCTGTCGACGCCGCTCGGCATCGAGGCGCTGCCGGAGGCCGAGTCGCTGGAGCTGATCGGCGCGTACCACGACGGCCTGGCCGCCCTGGTCGAGCAGTCGGACGGCCGGCTGGCGGGCTGGGCGGCGGCTCCGCTGGCCTGCCCGGACGCCGGCGCGGGTACCGTGGAGGCGGCGCTCGACCGCGGGTTCATGGGTGCGTCGTTGCCCAGCGAGGCGCTGGCCCGCCCCGATGCGATCGAGCGGGTGGCACCGCTGCTGGACATGCTGGAGCGCCGCGGTGCCGCACTGTTCGTGCATCCGGGGCCGGCGCCGGAGACGCAGCCGTACGCGCTCGATGCGGGCATGCCGATCTGGTGGCCGAACCTGGGCGTCTACCCGGGGCTGTCGATCCGGGCCTTCTTCGGCTGGCGCACGCTGGGAGCGTCACGCTGGCCCGGCTTGCGCGTCTGCTTCGCGATCATGGCCGGCGCTGCGCCGTTCCTGGAGGAGCGCTGGCGGGCGTTCAGCGGCGAGACGCGCGCGATCGACCGCAACATGTACATGGACACCGCCTCCTGCGGCCGGCTGGCGCTCGAGTGCGGCATGGCCACGTACGGGGTCGAGCAGATCGTGCTCGGCACCGATATACCCGTTATCAGCCCGCTGCCGCTTGGGCGGGCGCTGACCGACCTGGGTGCGGCCGTCGAGGACGCGGTCGCGCACACCAATCCCCTCAGGCTGTTCGACCAGATGGAGCGACCATGAGCGACCACGACACCGATCTGCACGGCTTCCTCCGCGAGCGGCTGGGCGACCACGACCTCGATCCGGAGCAGGCCGAGGCGCTGGCCGGCGAGCTGGCGCAGCGGGCCGAGCTGTGGCAGCACCTCGTCCGCCACAGCGACGAGGAGCGCATCTACACCGAGCTCTACCGCGACCACCACCTGGACGTGTGGCTGATCTGCTGGAGCGGCACGCAGGACACCGGGCTGCACGACCACGACCTGTCCGGCGGAGCCGTGCGGATCGTGGACGGAGCGCTCGACGAGGACCGGTTGTGCCTGGGCTCGGGCATCGACACCACGCGCTATGACGCCGGGCAGTCGTTCCGGTTCGATGCGTCGCGCATCCACGACGTCCGAAACGCCGCCGGACACGTCACCACCTCGCTGCACCTGTACTCGCCGCCGCTGTGGCGGATGGGCTACTACGACATCGGGGAGGACGGCCGCATCTCGCGCCGCTCGGCCAGCTACGCCGAGGAGCTGCGGCAGTGAAGGACTGAAGCCTGAGCGGCGGCGCGCCGATACATGCACCGGTGCGCCGTTCCTCGTTGACACCCCTGATCTGCCTGTTGCTCCTGGCGCTTCCTGGGTGCGGGATCGGCCCGTCCTCGCACGCGCCCTCCACCGGGCCCTCGCCGGCCGACGCGATGACCACCAAGGAGCGCTTCACAGCGGCCAGGCCGGCGGTGGAGGCGTACCTGAAGGCGCTGGCGCTGCACCGCACGGCCGACGCCGCACCGGTTGTGCAGGCGGCGGGCACGTACGCCAACCAGAGCACGTTGGACGATCTGCAGACGTGGTTCGGGCGGCTGCCGATCGGCGCCGTCAAGATGACCGCCAAGCCGGTGAAGGTGCCCGACCCCGGGTCGGTGGGCGTGCGGGTGTCGATCAGCGCGCGGTTCTCGCCGGCGCCGCTGTCGAACTGGGTGAAGCTGGGCGACCGGGTGATGCTGGCGAGCTACAGCGAGGGAAGCTGGCGCGTGGTGGCCGACATCTCGGCCCGGAAGGCCGTCCACACGAAGGCCTACGGCCTGCGCCTGTTCGAGGTGCCGTCGGTGCTGACGGGGAGGCACACGACCGTGATCTACGAGGCGGTGGAGGCGGCGAACGACGCCACGCAGATCCTGTCGGACGCCGACGAGGTGGTGCCGCGGCTGACCGGCCTGTTCGGGCGCGACCGGGCCGCCGCGCACCCGGTCATCTTCGTGATCAGCACCCGCAAGCAGGGCCAGCAGTTGTCGGGCGTCAAGATCTTCCGCAAGGAGCTGCCCGAGGGCTTCGTGATCAACGGCGTCGCCTACATCGAGTGGCCGGTGTGGGGCCCCGGCAACGTGCTGGAGCGGGACGGCACCATCGCCCACGAGCTGACGCACGTGGCCAGCATGGGGATGCTGGGCCGCTCGCCGCACAGCCTGGTGGAGGGCCTTGCGATGTACGAGGAGGACAGCTACCTGCGCACGCTGGGCGTGCACCTCACGCTCGGCAGCATCGCGCACCTGTACGCGAGCGGCGGCTTCCCGTCGGCCACGATCTGGCGCACGCGCGTCACCGACTGGGGGCTGCGCAACCCGACCGCGGTCGACCTCTGTTACGGGGACGGGCAGGCGATGTCTGCAGTGATCATGGAGCGCCACGGCGGCGCGGCCGGCGTCGCGCGGCTGGCGAAGGCGTTCAACGCGCTGCACGCCGCGCACCACGGCGCGGTCTACAGCGAGGCGCAGGTGCGCGAGGCGTTCCAGCGCGGGCTGGGCGTCTCGTTCGACCAGGTGGTGGCAGAGGCGCACGCCTACGCCGCCGCGCACGCGCGCTGAGCGGCGGCCGGTTGAGGGCGTACGCTTCGGGTATGCGGGTCTGGGCGCCACTCGGGGGGAGTCCTACTTGTGCGACGCGCATCGGATCGACGTCGGGCCGGCGAGCCCGGCCGGTCAATACGCCGACTACCAGGTGCCTCCTACGGCCTCGGATTCGGTGACCGCCGCGCACCGCCCGACAAGCAGGACACGGCCAGATCGCCATGACCGTGTGGGTGTTCCGCGACGCCGAACCACGCGGCTCGCTGCGCCCGGGCAGGCCTCTACATGACGCAGCACCAACCGATCGACTCCAGGGCCTACGCGCTCGGGCACCTCGGCAGGACGTTCCCCTACAGGATGATCACTCCGACCACCGCCGAGACGCACATGCACGGGCCGAACGCGCGGGGGCAGGAGCCGGGCACGGACGGCTACTACGAGACGTGGCTCTCCTGCGGACGGGTGCTCGCGTTCGGCCTCGCCTACAACGCGAAGAACGCTCTGGTGGTCCGCAGCGATCTCGACCGGATCGCACGCCAGATCGCCTGACAACGTTCCGGCCGGTCGAATTGTGTCCCGGTCGCCCAGTCCCCGTGCGCGCCGGGCTCGATAGTGTGGCGCGCATGGAAGACGCCCGTGCGCTGCTGGCCGAGCTGGTCGCGATCGACTCCGTCAACCCCAGCCTGGTGCCGGGCGGGGCGGGGGAGGCCGAGATCGCGCGGTTCGTGGGCGGCTGGCTGGAGGCTCGCGGTCTCGAGGTGGATGTGTCCGACGCCGAGCCCGGCCGGCCGAACGCCGTCGGACGCGCCCGCGGCAGCGGCGGTGGCCGCACGCTGCTCCTGAACGCGCACATGGACGTGGTCGGGGTGGACGGCATGAGCGATCCGTTCCGGCCCCGCGTCGAGGGCGAGCGGCTCTACGGGCGCGGCGCCTACGACATGAAGGCCGGCCTGGCGGCGATCATGGTGGCCGCTGCTGCCGCGGCCGAGCGCGGGCTGGCCGGTGATGTGGTGGTGGCCGCGGTCTGCGACGAGGAGTTCGCATCGGCCGGTGCCCAGGCGGTGGCGCAGACGGTCACGGCCGACGCCGCCATCGTGACCGAGCCGACCGGCGCCGAGATCAGCGTCGCCGTCGCGCACAAGGGCTTCACCTGGCACCGGATCGTGGTCGCCGGCCGCGCGGCGCACGGCTCGCGCCCACAGGACGGCGTCGACGCGATCGCCCGCATGGGCCACGTGCTGGTCGGCCTCGAGCAGATGTCGGCCGATCTGGCCGCCCGCGAGCGCCACCCGCTGCTGGGTCCGGGATCGATTCACGCCTCGATCATCGAAGGCGGCCGTGAGCTCTCGACCTACCCCGACAGCTGCCGGCTGCAGCTGGAGCGCCGGACGCTGCCGGGCGAGACGGCCGAGACCGTCGAGGCCGAGCTGTCGGCGATGCTGGATGCGATCAGCGACGCCGGCCACGATCTGTCGGCCGAGCTGCACACAACGCTGGTGCGTGACCCGTTCGAGGTGGAAGCGGACTCGGCGATCGTGACCGCCGCCCGTGAGGCGCTGGGAGGCGAGGTGCCCGTGATCGGCGTCCCCTTCTGGGCGGACAGCGCGATCTTCTCGGCCGCCGGCATCCCCACCGTCATCTTCGGCCCCGGCGGGGAGGGCGCCCACGCCGACGTCGAGTGGGTCGACCTGAACCAGCTCGACCGCTGCGTGGACGCCCTCGACCGGGTGATCGCGAGCTTCTGCTCCTAGCGCTGGCCTAGCGCTGGCCGGTCAGTGCCCTTCCGGCTCGTCCTCGTCGATCCACTCACCGTACGGCTGCGCCTCTCCCGGCGCCGCGCCGATGCAGACGATGCGCGTGCCGGGCTCGAGTGCCTCGTAGGCGCGGTTCGCCGCCGGGTCGGGAG
>DASUHV010000100.1:0-3272 GCA_036273355.1 Gaiellales bacterium | reverse complement strand
TCGATCGGGCCGGTGTCGGTGAAGCGCTCCCGCTCCAGCACCACCAGCCCCGCCTCGATCGCCTCCGGGGCCCGCTCCAGCAGCAGGTGCCACTGGCGCTCGGCGCCGTCGTGCTCGAGCACCGCCTCGTCGACCAGCTCGCGGCGCTCGTCGGTCAACACCTCGTGCACCACGATCACCAGCGTCTCGTCGGACGCCGCCCGGTAGACGCGGATCACATCCCCGTCCTCGGTCACGGAGGTGGGGCCGGCCATGTAGTTGAGCGGCTTGTAGCCGCGGTCGGCATGCACGCACAGCGAGCCGTCGTCCTTGAACAGGATCACGCGATCGCCCAGGGCAAGGCGCGTGGTGGCACGGCCGTGGTAGGCGATCTCGCAGCGGGCGACGAGCACTCTCACAAGGCGGGAACGATACCGGCCCGCCGCCTAGTACTCGAGGGCGATGCGCCACTCGCTGCGCAGCACGGCGGCGTAGACCTCGCCCGGCCCCGGCTCGCCGCCGATCGCGTCCGCGATCGCCTGGGCGCGAGCCTTGCGTGCTGTCAGCCCCGGCCGCCGGGCGGCCTCGCCGATCAGCTGCCAGCGGTCGTCGCCGATCCGGCGGAACACGTAGAACCCGGGGGCTGGCGGCGTCGTACCGGCCACCACCGCAGCCTATCCGGAGCGCGGATCGATCGCCGGTAGACTCGCCAGATGGCGCCCTCAAGCCCGCTCCCGGAGCTCTCGATCTTCCAGATCGCCATCGTCGTGCGCGACCTGGACACGGCGGCGGCCGGGCACTCCGCGCTGGTCGGAAACGGCCCGTGGCGCGTCTACGAGTTCGGCCCGCACATGATGAGCCGCTACGAGATGCGCGGCCGGCCGTCCACGGCACGTACGCTGGTGGCGTTGAACGACTCGCGCCCTCAGGTCGAGATCCTGCAGCCCCTGTCCGGCCCGAGCATCTACCAGGATTGGCTGGAAGAGCGCGGCGAGGGCCTGCACCACATCGCCGTGATCGTGGAGTCGGTCGACGCTCTCGCCGGCGCAGCGGCTGCCGACGGCATCGAGGTGATCTCGAGCGGCGAGGGTTTCGGCGCCGGCGACAGCGGCAAGTTCGCGTATCTGGACACCCAGGCACAGCTGGGCACGATCCTGGAGCTGGTGGAGCCGCCGGCCGGCCTTGGTGAGCCCCTGCGGCGAATCTGAGCTTCCGATGCCGGCGATGTCGAGAAACAGCCACCCCCTTCGTCTAGACACGACGATCCCACGAAGGAGGACACCTTGAAGTACATGCTCCTGATCCACCAGGGCACCACCCCCACGCCGAACTCGCCGGAGGACTGGGCGCGGCTGTCGCAGGACGAGCAGAACGCCGTCTACGCGGCGTACCAGAAGATCAACGAGAACCCCGGCGTGACGGCCGGTCTCGGTCTGGCGCCGCCGGAGACCGCCACCACGGTGCGCGTGCAGGACGGCCGCACGCTGACCACCGACGGCCCGTTCGTCGAGACGAAGGAGGCGCTGGGTGGATACCTGATCTTCGAAGCAGACGATCTCGACGCCGCCATCGAGCTGGCGGCCAGCATCCCCGCGGCCTCCATGGGCGGAGCCATCGAGGTGCGCCCGGTGGTTGAGTGGTAGCACCGCTCGAGCAGGCCTTCCGCGACCAGTGGGGGCGCGTGCTCGCCACGCTGATCGGCTTCCTCGGCGACTTCGACCTCGCCGAGGAAGCCGCGCAGGACGCATTCGCGATCGCGGCCAGGCGCTGGCCGGTGGACGGCACGCCGGCCAACCCCGGCGCCTGGCTGATCGCGACCGGCCGAAACCGGGCAATCGACCGGATCCGCCGCGACCGCACGCTGGCCGCAAAGACGCGACGGCTCCAGGCCCCCGAGGCCGCGGAGGTGGAGATGGACGACACGACCATATTTCCGGACGAGCGGCTGGAGCTGCTGTTCACCTGCTGCCATCCAGCGCTCGCCACCGACGCGCAGGTGGCGCTGACCCTGCGCGCGCTGGGCGGGCTCACGACCGCCGAGATCGCCCGCGCCTTCCTGGTGCCGGAGGCGACCATGGCCCAGCGGCTGGTCCGGGCCAAGCGCAAGATCGCGGCCGCCGGCATCCCGTTCCGGGTGCCGCCCGCCCACCTGCTGCCCGAGCGCCTGGACGCGGTGCTCACGATCGTCTACCTGATCTTCAACGAGGGGTACGCGGGCCGCGGCGATCTGGCCACCGAGGCGATCCGGCTGGGCCGCGCGCTGGCCGAGCTGATGCCGGACGAGCCCGAGGCGCAGGGGCTGCTGGCGCTGATGCTGCTGCTCGACGCCCGCCGCGAGGCACGGTTCCGGGACGACGAGCTGGTGCTGCTGGACGACCAGGACCACGGGCTCTGGGACGCCTCCCAGATCGACGAAGGCCGCACCGTGCTCGACCGGGCGCTGGCGCTACACGGGCACGGGCCCTACGTCGTGCAGGCCGCGATCGCCTCGCTGCACGCCGACCGGCCGCGCGACTGGCCCCAGATCGCCGCGCTCTACGGCGAGCTGTCACGGCAGACCGGCTCGCCGGTGGTGGAGCTGAACCGCGCCGTCGCTGTGGCCGAGGTGGAGGGCGCGTCGGCCGGCCTTGCGATCGTCGATCGCATCGACCTCGCCGACTACCGCTACCTGCACTCGACCCGCGGCGAGATGCTGCGGCGACTGGGCCGCGCCGACGAGGCCCGCGGCGCCTACCGGCGGGCGCTCGAGCTGGTGCACGACGACGCCGAGCGGCGGCTGCTGGAGCGCAAGCTGGCGGAGCTGGACGGCTACGGCTGAAGCACGCGGCCGAACAGCTCCAGCAGCCGTGACCAGTGCCGCTCGGTGGCGGCCTCGTCGTAGACCTGCGCGTCGGTCTGGGTCCAGCCGTGCAGCGCGCCCACGTACAGCTCCGCGGTGTGGCGCACGTGGGCCTCGGCCAGCGCCCGAGTCAGGCGCCCCATCTGCTCCGGGTCCATCCCCCGGTCGTTGTCCGCGTGGCCGATGTAGAGCTCGCCGGTTGCGTGCACGGCGGCCAGGTGCGGGCTGTCCGGCTGGTCGGTGGCCATGCCGGCGCCGTGGAAGCTGGCGGCCGCCGCCACCGCCGCGGGGAACTCTCCCGCCAAGCGCAGGCTGAAGCGCCCGCCCATGCAGTAGCCGACCGTGCCGATCGGGCCGCCGCGAACTTCCGCGCGATCGCCCAGGAACCCCAGCCAGGCGCTGGCATCGGCGTTCGCAGCCTCCGGCGTGACCGCCTGGATCTTGGGGCCGAGCT
>DASUHV010000099.1:0-4016 GCA_036273355.1 Gaiellales bacterium | reverse complement strand
TGGTCTACCGGCGAGTCAAGAACGCGCGTCGCCAGATCATCCTCTACAACCTTCACACGGGCACCACGAGCGTGATCGCGCACTCGCGGCTGCGCACCGACCTGGGGCCGCCCGACATCTCCTACCCGCGCGTGGTCTACCACCGCACCACCGCCGGCAGCAGCTCGATCACGGTCTACCGGATCGACCGCGACAGCTCGCGGTCGCCGCGCACCACCAAGATCGACAGCTATTTCAACCCGTCCATCGACGGCACGTCGGTGACCTACATCCGCCAGACCCTGCAGGGCATGAAGGTCGAGGTCCTGAACCTGCGCACGTCGCGCTCGCGCGCCATCTACTCGGTGAACAAGGGCAGCGGACGCTTCCTGTGGACGACCGCCATCTTCGGCGACCGCCGCTACTTCACGGTCTACAACTCGACCACCTCGTCGATCCACCGCGGCTGAGCGCTGCCATACTGCGCCCATGAGCGCGTCGATGACCGGCCCCGGCCCCACCAGCGAGGAGCTGCGAGACGCGCTGGCCGAGGCCGCCGCCTGGGTGTCGGGGTACCTGGAGACCGTCTCCGAGCGCCCGGTCATGGCGCAGGTCGAGCCGGGTGAGGTCGCCGCCCGGCTGCCGCGCACTGCCCCGGACGGCGGCGAGCCGCTGGAGTCGATCATGGCCGACATCGACGCCCTGATCCTGCCCGGGATCACGCACTGGAACCACCCGGCCTTCTTCGCCTACTTCGGCATCACCGGCAGCGGCCCGGGCATCGTCGGCGAGCTGATCGCGAGCGCCCTCAACGTGAACGCGATGCTGTGGCGCACCTCTCCCGCCGCCACCGAGCTCGAGCAGCGCACGCTGGCGTGGGTGCTCGACCTGCTGGGGCTGCCGGCCGGCTGGTTCGGCGAGATCACCGACACCGCCTCGACCTCGACGATGTACGGCCTCGCATGCGCCCGCGAGGCGGCCGGGCTCGACATCCGCACGCGGGGGATGGCAGGCAGGGCCGACCTGCCACCGCTGCGCGTGTACGCATCGGCCGAAGCCCACTCCTCGGTGGACAAGGCCTGCATCACGCTCGGCATCGGCCTGGACGGCCTCACGAAGATCGCGACCGACGAGGACCTGCGCATGCGCCCCGACCTGCTGGCCGAAGCGGTCGAGGCGGATCTCGCCGCCGGCGTGCGGCCGCTGGCGGTCGTTGCCACGGTCGGCACCACCTCCACCACGAGCATCGATCCGGTGCCCGAGATCGCCCACATCTGCGCGCGCCATGGTCTCTGGCTGCACGTCGACGCGGCCTACGGCGGCGCCGCCGGGCTGGTGGAGGCGACGCGGCCGCTGCTGGCGGGCTGCGAGCGCGCGGACTCGCTGGTGTTCAACCCTCACAAGTGGCTGTTCACCCCGGTCGACTGCAGCCTGCTCTACACGTCGCGCCCGGACGTGCTGCGGGAGGTGTTCGCCCTGGTTCCGTTCTACCTGACGACCGATGAGTCCGACGTCCTCAACCTGATGGACTACGGCCTGGCGCTGGGCCGGCGGTTCCGCGCGCTGAAGCTGTGGATGGTGATCCGTGCCTACGGCCGCGACGGCCTGGCCGAGCTGGTGTCGGGGCACATCGCGCTGGCGCAGCGCCTCGCGGAGGCGGTCGCCGCCGAGCCGGGCTGGGAGCTGATGGCGCCGGTGCCGCTCTCGACCGTCTGCTTCCGGTCACACCCCGACGGCGTCGACAACGAGCAGGAGCTCGAGCGTCTCAACGCCGCCCTCGTCGATCGCATCAACCACAGCGGCACCGCGCTGGTGTCTCACACCGAGGTCGACGGCAGGTTCGCGATCCGCATCGCCATCGGAAACGCCGCCAGCCGCTGGGAGCACGTCGAGCGCACCTGGGACGCGCTGCGCGCGAGCTGACCGCGGGCTAGTGGACGGTCGTGTTGGTCAGCTGGTCGGGGCCGAGCACGATGGCGACCCCGCTCGTGGCGTCGGACGGGACGCCTGTGGCCTGAGCGATCGGCACCGGCTGGCCCAGACCCAGCTTCTTGGCGACGGCCTTCGCCTGGGCATCGTGCCCGGGCAGGTACACGACCTCGGTCTTCGTGATGCCGCTGGCGTTGCCGGTGGTGCCGACCGTCCATCCCGCCGCGCGCAGAACGGCTGCGTTCGAGGCTGCCGCGCCGCTTCCGCCGAACCCGTTCAGCACGTCGACGTTGACGGTGTTCCACGCCACGGTGCCGTGCTTGGCGCTGCCGTTCCCGCCGCCTCCGCCACCGGCGTTGTTCGCGGCGTTGTTGGGCGAGGTGGTGGCGGGCGGCGTCGTGACCGACGAGGTCGAGTGGCTGGACCCGACGCTCGAGAGCGCCCACAGGAACGCCAGCAGCGCGACCGCCAGTCCCGCCACCGCCAGGATCCGCGCGGTCGACGGAGCGCCCAGCCGGGAGGGGATCCCCTGCGACTGCAGCCGGCGTGCAAACCAGTCGTCGAGATGCTCCTCGCCGGTGTTCTCCTCGGCCTCGATCGGCCTGCTGCGCGTCTCAACTCGTGCCATGTTCGGAAAAACGATACCTCTAACATGCCCCGGTGGCGTGGGACGCTGTCAACAACTGGGTAACTGAGGGTGACGTCCCGGGGGTCGCGGTCGCGGTCGTCGGACGCTCAGGCGTGGAGGATAGGCACGTCGCAGGCAGCGCTGAAGCGGACTCGCTGTTCGCCCTGGCCTCGCTGACCAAGCCGATCGTTGCCATCGCGGCGCTGGTCGCGGCCGAGGAGGGCACGATCGAGCTGGACGCTCCCGTGGGCGACCACCTGGCCCAATACCGCGACTCGGCGCGCGCGAGCATCACGACCCGCCACCTGCTGGCGCACGCCTCCGGCCTCCCCGAGATCGCCAAGGGCGTGGCGCCGCTCGACGTGCAGCCGGTGCGGCCGCCGGCCACCCGCCGCGCGTACTCGAACGAGGGCTACCACGTGCTCGCCGCCCTGATCGAGGCGGCGTCAGGCATCGACTACCGCCGCTACGTGACCGAGGCGGTGCTGCGGCCGCTGGAGATGGATGCGTTCCTGCCGCTGCCCGATGAGGAGTACGGCCGCGCGCTCGAGGTGCTGGAGCCGGGCCTGGTGGCGCCGGGGGTGCAGCTGTTCAACGGCCCGGAGTGGCGGCGTCGCGGGTCGGCCGCCGGAGGCTGCTTCGCGACGGCCGAGGCATACGCCAGGGTGGTGCAGCTGCTGCTGGCCGGCGGGGCGCCGCTGCTCTCGGCCGAGAGCGGGCGCGATCTGGCGTCGATCCAGTGGCCCGGGCTCGAGGGCGGCCTCGAGTCGTACCCCAAGCTGCACTGCCCTGACTGGGGGCTCGGTGTGAACGTCCGCGGCACCGGCGATCCCCACTGGTGTGGCGATGCGGTGTCGCCCGCCACCCTGTCGCACTTCGGCGCGTCGGGTACGCTGATGTGGGCCGACCCCGTGGCCGCCCGCGGGCTGGTGTGTCTCGCCAACCGCTCCACGTACTCGGGCTGGATGATGCGGCCCGGGCGCTGGACCGATCTGACCGCGCAGGTGCTGGCGGCGTGAGCCGGTTTGCGGAGTGGCGTCACTGCCCGCGCTGCGCCGCGGCGCTCGAGACCGGCCCCTGGCGGCACGACGGAACCGATGTGCTGCACTGCCCCGTCTGCGGCCTTGTCATCTATGACAACCCGGCGCCCACGGCCAGCGCCCTGGTCATGCGCGACGGCCTGCTGCTGCTGACCCGCCGCGCACGCGAGCCGTTCGCAGGCTGGTGGGACCTGCCGGGCGGCTTCGTCGAGCCGCTCGAGGCGCCGGAGCACGCGGTGCGCAGGGAGCTGCTCGAGGAGACCGGTCTGGAGGTGACGGTGGGCGCGCTGGTGGGCGTGTTTCCCGACCGCTACGGCGACGACGCGCCCTCAACGCTCAACCTGTTCTATGAGGCTGCCGTCGCCGGCGGCGAGCAGCGGGCCGCCGACGACGTGAGCGAGATCGGCTGGCGGCCGCCGGTCGAGATCGACCCGGCGCAG
>DASUHV010000098.1:0-3619 GCA_036273355.1 Gaiellales bacterium | reverse complement strand
GGGCACGTTCAGCGCGCCCGGGATGTGCCCGGCGCGGCGCGCGTGGGTCTCACGGCCGCTGTACTCCTCGGCCTTGCGGGCATCCAGCAGCTGTGCGCCGTCCAGGATCGCCCGGCGCACGCCCTCCAGGTCGATCACTCCCTCGCAGCCGGCCGGCACCGGGTGCGGCGGGTCGGCAGGCGCCGGGACGACATCTCCGCCCTCGAGCGGGCAGCCCGCGTTCGTCCAGGCCGACAGCCCGCCGTCCAGGACGTGGCTGGTGGCGTGGCCGTAGCTGCGGAGCACCAGCACGATCCGGCCGGCCAGCACGTTGTAGTAGTGGTCGTAGGCGACCACCACCGTGTCGGCGCCGATGCCGAGCCTGGTGGCGTCGGCCGCGAACACCTCCGGCGACGCGATCGTGACCGGCACCGCGCTCTCGCGGTCGGTGAAGTCGACCCGCCAGTCGGCGAACACGGCGCCCGGGATGTGCCCCTCGCGGTAGTGCTCTGGGTGGGCGCGATAGCGCGGCTGCCCGGTGGCCACCTCGCCGCGCACGTCCAGCAGCCGCACGCTGTCGAGGTGCCGCTGCAGCCACTCCACGCTCACGAGCACGCCGCTCACCGCTGAATGGTACAAACCCGCCGTGGCCGTCACTGATCGTTACTGGGGGCCGGTCGAACCGGCCGAGGCGGCGGCGGTGCTGGGCCGGCCGGTCGAGATCGTCAGCCAGCACCTGCGCTGGCTGTTCGCGGTGGCGCGCTGCCGCTGGGACACCGGCGAGGCGATCGTGAAGCGCCAGCCGCCGATGGGCCGCACGGCCGACCAGCTGCGCTGGCAGCACCGCCTGACAAACCACCTGGCCGATCGCGGCGTCCCCGCCGTTCGCGCCCGGGAGCTGGTCGAGCTGGACGGCCTCTGGTACGAGGTCTATGACGTTGCCACTGGAGACGACACATACGCAGGGGTGGATACCTGGGAGCCGTTCTTCTCGCGGCAGCACGTGGTCGCGGCCGGCCGCGGTCTGGCCGCGATGCATGAGGCCGGCCGCGACTTCGAGCCGCGCCGCCCGCAGCCGCAACGCGGCTTCGTGGTGCAGCTGGGGCTGGCCGAGCTGACGCCGGTCGCCGCCGTGGAGCTGCTCGCCGGCGAGCGGCCGGCGGTGGCCGCCTACACCCGCGGCGAGGACTGGCAGGACGACATCGCAACCGCCTACGACGAGCTGTTCAGCCGGCTGCGCCCGGTGCTTCACGAGCTGCAGCCGGCTCCGCTGCACGGCGACTGGCAGACCAACAACCTCTTCTTCGACGGCGACCGGCTGAGCTCGATCATCGACTTCCACCAGGCCGACTACGCGCCACGGGTGCTCGACCTGGCCGTGGCGGTCGAGCGCAACTGCTTCTTCTGGAACCGCATCTCGGCCGGCGAGGACGAGGCCCACGATCTGGGCCACGCGCGGCTGCTGATCGAGTCCTACCACGAGGTGGCGCCGCTGACGGCGGCGGAGCGGTCGGCGTTCACCGACGTGCTGGCGGCCTGCCAGTTCGAGTACGGCATCTCGTTCCTCGACTACTACTGGGGGATCGAGCGCGACCGTGACAAGGCCGACTGGGCCTGGCACACGTTCGTGATCGGGCACGCGCGCTGGTGGCAGAGCGACGCGGGCCTGCGGGCGCGAGCGGAGCTCGATCAGGTCTGCTCCGAGCTGGCCTAGACCTGGCCGCCCAGCAACGCCAGCAGCGGCCGCGCCTTGACCAGCGACTCCTCCACCTCGGCGGCCGGGTCGGAGTCCCAGACGATGCCGCCACCCGCCCACAGGTGGATCTCGCCGGCGGCGATCGCGAACGTGCGGATGGTCAGGCCCAGCTCCAGGTCGCCGTTGGGGTAGACGCGCCCGAGCGCACCCATCGAAGCGCCGCGGCCGACCGGTTCGAGGCGCGCGATGTGGTTGATCGCCGACACCTTCGGTGCGCCCGTGATCGAGCCGCCCGGGAACGTCGCCCGCAGCAGCTCCGCCAGCCCCACGCCCAGCGCCAGCCGGCCCTGCACGCGCGACACCAGGTGCCGTACCCCGGCCATCGGCCGCTCCACCAGGTAGTCCGGCACGTGCACGCTGTGCGGCACGCAGATCCGCGCCAGGTCGTTCCGCTCCAGGTCGACGATCATCACGTGCTCGGCCCGATCCTTGGGGTTGTCGGCGATCCGCTCCGGGTCGTTGGCCGGTCGCGTGCCCTTGATCGGCATCGTCTCGACCACGTCGCCGCGACGCCGCAGGAACAGCTCCGGCGTCGCCGACACAACAGACCAACCATCTCCGTGCATCGCCATCGCGTGCTCAGCCCCGAGCGGCGCCAGCGCCGCCTCCACCCCGCTGGGATCGCCCGCGAACGGGGCCCGGTGATGGCCGACGATGTTGACCTGGTAGACGTCGCCGCGCGCGATCGCCTCGCGAACGGCCGCCACGGCCTCGCGGTGCTGCCGCGCCGTCCAGGTCGGCTGGAAGCGCCCGATCCGGAAGTCGCCCGCCACCGCCTCGCGTCCACCGGACGCCGAGCGCACGTGGCAGGCCAGCGCCGGCAGCGGGCACGGCTCCGGCGGCATCGGCTCGTTCACCCCCGGCAGCGCGGCGGCCAGCCCGTAGCCCAGGTAGAGATCGGCGACCAGGCCGTCCGCTGCAGGCACGAACGGCTCGCTCCACACCCCGAACCCGTGCCAGGCCAGGAACTCGTCCAGCTGGCCGAACGGATCGCCCTGCGCGGAGTCGAGCAGCAGCCACTGATCGGTGAGGGCGGCGGTTCCCATGCCGGAAGTCTATGCAGCAGGCGTTACGGCCGGTCGATCTCGGCCAGCGCCGCAGCGTCCACCGCCAGCGACCCGGCGGCGGCATTGGCCGTGGCGTGCGCGGGGTTGCGGCTGCCCGCGATCACGGCCGTGACGCCGGTCTGCTCGAGCGCCCAGCGAAGCGCCAGCTGGGCAACCGTCGCGCCGTCGCGCTCGGCCAGCGGCCGCATGCGGTCGACCAGGGCGGCGCCCCGCGCCATCGGCTCCGGGTCGAAGGGCCACTCGCCGCCCTCCTCGTCCCGCCACGATGCGTACTTCCCGCGGCCGCTCCGCCAGTCATCCTCGGAGAACTCGTGGTCGTGCGCGAGCGCGCCGCTCAGACGGCCGGCCGCCAGCGGGCTGTAGGCCAGGTAGCCGATGCCCTGCGCGGCCAGCCACGGCAGCAGCTCGTCCCGGTCGCCCCGGTGCAGCCGCGAGAACTCGTTCTGCACCGACGCCACCGGATGGATCGCCTGGCAGCGCTCGATCAGCGCCCGGTCGAAGTTCGACACGCCGATCAGGCGCGCCTTGCCTGCGGACACGAGCTCGGCCATCGCGCCCCACGTCTCCTCGATCGGCACGTCGTCGGACGGCCAGTGCACCTGGTAGAGGTCGACGTGATCCCGTCCCAGCCGCTCCAGCGACGCGTCGATCGCGCCTCGTACCTGGTCGGCCGCGAGGCCGCTGCCCTCGTCGGGCGCCACCTTGGTGAACACCAGCACGTCGTCTCGCCCGGCAACGGCACGGCCGACGATCCGCTCCGACACGCCGTTCCCGTACACCTCGGCCGTGTCCACCCACGTCATGCCCGCGTCGAGCC
>DASUHV010000097.1:0-2723 GCA_036273355.1 Gaiellales bacterium | reverse complement strand
CACCCGGGCAGGCGGCCAGCGACGGCTCGATCGGCGACGCCGATGTGCGCGCCCAGGTCGTGCGCGTCGGGGGACCGGGGAAGGCGCTGACGGAGATGGTCGCGAACTACCCGACCGGCCGCATCAGCGATCGCATCGACGCGCTGCGGCTGAAGCTGCTGGTGCCGCTGGCGCTGCTGGCGGGACTGGTGGCTGCGCTGGCGCTGCTGGCCGCCGACCGCATCTCGCGCGCGCTCAGCCAGCTCTCGCAGCGGGCGCTGGCGCTGGTGCGCCTGCAGACGCCGCTTCCGCCCAGCCACGGCGACGAGCTGGAGGAGCTGAACGTGGCGCTGGACACCATGTCCAGCGAGCTGACGCACCGCATGACCGAGCTGGAGGGCGAGCGGGCGCGGCTCAAGACGACCGTGGCCAGGTACGGCGAGACGCTGGCCGCCACGCACGATCTGCGGGTGCTGCTGGGCGGAGTGCTGGAGCTGGCGGTGCAGGCCACCAAGGCCCGCGGCGGGCGCCTGTTGCTGTACGACACCCAGAACGGCGAGGCCACCGAGCAGGTGCGGCTGGGCACGGCGCGCGGCTCGCGCACCGACCTGCCGATGGTGGTGCAGGTCGGCCGCGGCATCGAGGGCGAGGCGCTGCAGGCGCAGGAGCCGCGGTCGTCGGCGTCGCCGCGGGCGCTGCTGGCCGTGCCGATCGTGCGCGAGCGCGCGCTGCTCGGCTGCTTCACGGTGGTGGATGCCGAGGGCGGCGTGTTCGGCCCCGACGACGTCGAGACCCTGTCCGGCCTGGCCGTGCAGGCGGGCGTGGCGATCGAGAACGCACGGCTGCACCGCGCGGTCGAGCAGCAGGCGATCACCGACGACCTGACCGGGCTCGCGAACCGGCGCCAGTTCTACGAGGTGCTGGGCCGCGAGTTCGAGCGCGCCCACCGGTTCGGCACCCCGCTGTCGCTGGTGATGCTCGACATCGACGACTTCAAGCGGGTCAACGACACGCATCCCATGAAGCACCTCGCCGGCGACGCGGTGCTGCGGTCGGTGGCGATGGCCATCTCGGGCCACATCCGCGACATCGACCTGGCCGCGCGCTACGGTGGCGAGGAGTTCGCCGTGCTGCTGCCACAGACCGACCATGAGGGTGCCGTCAACCTGGCTGAGCGCCTGCGCGCGGCCATCGCGGAACGGCTGGTCAGCTTCGGCGGCGAGGACGAGATCGCAGTCACGGCCAGCTTCGGCGTGGCCTCGGGCCCGGACCTCGACCAGACCCAACTCGATCTGATCGCGGCTGCCGACAACGCCCTCTACGCAAGCAAGCGCGAGGGCAAAAACCGGGTAACCTGATGCCGGAATCCCGAACCAGATGTTAACGACTGGATTACAGGCGGCTGCTATATTCACGCCCGCAGATTGGGGTTCCACGTTCAATGACATGCGACCGGAGAGGTGTCCATGACCGGTAGTAGCTCGCTGTTTTCCTCGGTGATCGAGGACCATCTCGCCCTCAAGCGCCAGAACAGCCATCTGGACGACGACATGCCGATCGACGAGTTCGCGGTGCATGATCCGTTCCAGAATCACCCGCTCTTCAAGACCGAGGCCGAGGCTCGCGCCGAGGAGGAGGAGACGGGAGAGCACCCCGCCGTCTCGCTGGAGATGCCGGCCGACACGCTGACGATGCCCATGATGGAGGAGCCCGAGGACGGCCAGCCCATCGCCTGGATTGAAACTACAACGGACCAAGAGTTCCGCTGGGAGTAACCTGACGGCGTCAGTCGTCTTGAGTTAGAGGGTCGCGACCCCGGCCCGCAGCCCGCTCAGCCGCGACGAGATGACCGCGTCCGCGGCCTCGCGGCTGGGCGCGTGCCCCGTCACCGCCGCGATGAACTCGTCGCGGTCGAGCGCCAGCAGCGCCAGGTCGCTGATCGCCCGCACCGTCGCCGTGCGCGGGATGTCCTGCACCAGCGCGATCTCGCCGAAGTAGCCGCCCTCACCTAGCCGGGTCACCTCCGTTCCGTCCTGCACGACCGAGGCCTGGCCCGACTCGATCAGGTAGAAGCGGTCACCGGTGTCGCCCTGGTCGAACACCGCCTCGCCCGCCGCCACGGTCACCGGCTCCAGCAGGCCGCTGATCCGTTCCAGCGTCGCCTCCGCCAGGGGCTCCAGGAAGGGCACGCCGCGCATCAGGGCCACCCGCTCTGGCAGCAACACGCCCACGTCGAGTCGGATCAGCATCGGCCAGGTGATCACCACCAGCACCGGCAGCAGCGCCCCGGTCGCAACCAGGGCGCCGCGGATCCCGATCAGGTCGATCATCAGCGGTGCAGCCGCCCCACCCAGGCCGACGGCCAGCGAGAACACCGTCTCGAGCACGCCAAACACCCGGCCCAGCACGTCATCCGGAGCGACCCGCTGCAGCAGCGTCAGCCCGGCCACGTCGACCAGCACGTTCCCGATCCCGACCACGACCAGCATCGCCAGCGCGAATCCGGAGTTCGTGAGCACCGCGACCAGCGCGATCGGAACGCCCCACAGCACCAGCCCGCCCGCGAAGTTGAGGGACTGACGGCCGCGGCCGACCAGCGCGGCGGCGACCACGCTGCCCAGCACCCCGCCCACGCCGATGGCGGCGTTGAGCAGGCCGACGCCGGACTGCCCCATGTGCAGGAGCTGCAGCGCCATCACCACGATCAGCACGCTGATCGCTCCCGACACGAATACCTGTGCGCC
>DASUHV010000096.1:0-7948 GCA_036273355.1 Gaiellales bacterium | reverse complement strand
GCCGGCAGCTGCGCCGCCAGGTACGGCCCGTTCGGCCCCGCCTTCTCCGCCAGCCGCTCCATCGCCCTCGCCGCCGGGAACCGCCCGCGCCGGTACGGCATCAGGTCGCTCGGCATCACTCCGCGCACCCGCCCGGCCTCCGTCACCGCCGCGCTGGGCAGGTCGAGCGCCTCCAGCATCGCCAGCTTGGGTGCGGTCGCCCGGCCGATCACCTCGAGGTCGGACCGCGTCTGCGCATCCAGCCCCGACACCACCTCGCCGCCGTAGACCACCACCGCGGCCTCCGACAGCCGCGTCGCATCGTCGCGAACCAGCCGCCGTACCGCGAACAGCTGCGCCGCCTGCGACGACCCGCCGCCCAGCGCCAGCATCAGCTCGTCCAGCGGCTCCTTGCGCCCGCACAGCAGCAGCGGCGCCGTCCCCGCCCCCTGGCGGACGTCCTTGACGGCGCCGAATATCCGCCTCGCTTGACTGGTCGCGGCCCCCGCGGCGCTAGCCATATACGGGCCCTCGCCCGCCCAGTCGCGGTTCGGACCGTCGGTACGCGTCCACGTGGATCGCCTGCAGCACGCCGATCGCAAACAGGTTCGTGATCGTGTGCGTGCCGCCGAAGCTCATGAACGGCAAGGGGATGCCGGTGATCGGCGCCACGCCGATGGTCATCCCGATGTTGATGAATATCTGGAACACGAGCATGCTGACGATACCCGCCGCCACCAGGCTGCCGAACGTCGACCTCGAGATCGTGATCACCTTCAGCCCCCGCCAGATCAGCAGCGCGTAGAGCCCGAGCAGCCAGATCGCGCCCACGAAGCCGCGCTCCTCGCCCACCACCGAGAAGATGAAGTCGGTCGCGTGCTCGGGCAGGTAGTTGAGGCGCGTCTGCGTGGCGCCGGCGTAGCCGGTGCCCCCCACCCCGCCGTGGCCGACCGCGATCATCGACTGCGTGATGTGGTACCCGTCGCCCTGGATGTTCGACGAGCTCGGGTGCAGGAACGCGGTCAGGCGATCCATCTGGTACTGCTTGATGACCGGGACGCCGAGCCCCGGCATGATCGAGAACACCATCGCCAGCGTCACCACGAAGGCCAGCCCCAGCCACGCGAAGTGCCGCCACGGCGCGCCCAGCACGAACAGCATGCCCAGCGTCACCGCCGCGTACACGAGCGCCGTCCCGAAGTCGGGCTCCGCGAACACGAGCACCGCCGGCAGCGCCATGTAGGCCAGCGCGCCCAGCGTCAGCCGCGCCGGGCTCCACTCGTTGCGCCGGTTCCCCAGCCACGCCGCCAGCCCCACGATCAGCAGCAGCTTGCCCAGCTCCGACGGCTGGAACTGGAACACGCCCAGGTTGATCCAGCGCTGCCCGCCCTGCACGCTGGTGCCGATCACCAGCACCACCATCGTCGTCAGCACCACGAACAGGTACAGCAGCGGGTTGATCCGTCGCAGGAACCGCGGCGGCACCAGCGAGATCAGCAGCATGCCCACCACCCCGACCACCGCGTAGGCCAGCTGGCGGTTGTAGTAGTACGTGGGGTCGCCGGGGATGTCGTTGCGCGTCGCGTTGCGCAGGATCCAGAGGCCGTAGCTCGTGATCGCAAGCGCCGTCGCCAGCATCATGTAGTCGAGGTGTCGCAGGTAGGTGCGCATCAGCGGGAGGCGTCCGTTCCCACGGTGTTCGTGATCTTCTGGTGGAAGAAGCCCTGGTAGACCTGGCGCGCCGCCGGCGCAGCCGAGACGCCGCCGTGCCCGCCGTCGTTGATCAGCGCGACCACCACCAGCTTCGGGTTGTCGGCGGGCGCGTACGAGGCGAACCACGCGTTCGGCGACGGATCCGGCGGGTGCTCCGCGGTACCGGTCTTGCCGGCCACCGCCGGCGTGTAGCTGCCGAACACCGAGCTGGACGTGCCCAGCGAGCTGTGGCTGGCCTCATACAGGCCCTGGCGGATCTCGGAGAGCAGCGTCGGCGACAGGTGCAGGTCGCGCTGCGGGGCCGGGTCGAACCGCTTGACCACATTGCCCTGGCTGTCCAGCAGCGCCTTGCCGATGTGCGGCGTGACCAGCTTGCCGCCGTTGGCGATGGCGCTGTAGGCGACGGCCAGCTGCATCGGCGAGACGGTCAGGTCGCCCTGGCCGATCGCCATCTGGATGTCGTAGCCCGGCTGCCAGACCTGATCGATCGGCTTCGAGTAGGTCTGCAGCCGCCAGGCCGGATCCGGCACCAGCCCGGAGAAGTAGGGCGACACCGGCAGGTCCATCGGCGGCGTCTTTCCGAACCCGTACTCGCGGATCGTCTTCTGGAAGGCGATGCCCTGGTTCGGCAGGTCGTACATCCTGCTGCCCAGCTGGAAGAAGAACGTGTTGCACGACTGCTCCAGTGCCGTCTGCAGGTCCATGGTGCCCAGATTGACCGTTGTCCAGTTGGGGAACGGCGTGTGCGAAAAGTCGCCGGGCCGGTAGAAGACGCCGGGGCAGTCGAGCGTCGAGCCCGGCCCCAGCACGCCCGAGTTCCATGCCGCGGTGGCCGTGATCGGCTTGAAGGTGGAGCCGGGAGCCTTGGGCTCCAGCGTCTTGTCGATCAGCGGCTGGTTGTACTTGTCCTTGTAGAGCTTGCCGGCGTTCTTGGCCGGCGGCAGGAACACCGACGGGTTGTAGCTGGGGTACGACGCCATCGCGTAGATCTGGCCGTTCTGCGGGTTCATGGCCACAATCGCGCCGGTGTGCGCCGTCACCTCGCCGTCGTTGTGGGCGACCTGGATGCCGTAGGCGACCGCCTTCTGGGCGATCTTCTGCAGCCGCGAGTTGATGGTCAGCTGCAGCGTGTCGCCGGGCTGGGCGGCGCGCTGCACGTACGTCGGGCCGACCGCGCGGCCCGTTGCGTCGTAGTTCTGCTCGAGCAGGCCGTCGGTGCCGCGCAGCTCCCGGTCGTAGCTGTACTCGGCGCCGGCCTGGCCGACCATGGCGCCGCCGGTGAGGCCGGCGAAGTTCGAGTCCTTCAGCTCGGACTGCGAGATCTGGCTGACGTAGCCGAGCACGTTCGGCGCGAGATCGCCGTACGGGTACTGCCGCTGCGTGGTCTGCAGGAACTGCACGCCGGGGAACTGCGAGCGGCGCTCGAGCACGTAGGCCACCTCCGGCTCCGAGGCAGGCTTCAGCGGGATCGGCGGGCCGGCGTTGACCACGTAGCAGGGCGCGTGCGGCTTGGGCGTGCAGCCGCCGGAGCCGTCGGCGTTCACGTACAGCGTCTTCTCATACGCGCGCCACACCTCGTGCGTCTTCATGCCCAGCACCTGGCCCAGCCGCGCCAGCACCAGGCAGCGGGTCTGGCCCTTCAGCGCCGCGCAGCGCGGCACCGCTCCCGGCGGCGTGGCCGCGACAACGGCGTTGCACTTCGCGCGTTGGTCGGCCGGGAACGTGGTGCAGTCCACGCGCGTGGCCAGCCCGGCCGGGTTCACCTCGGCCAGCACATGGCTGGTGTTCTTGACCAGCACCTTCCCCGAGCTGTCCACGATCTCGCCGCGCGGCGCCGGCAGCGGCAGCTGCCGCACGTCGTTCTGGTTCGCCTGCGCCACGTAGTGATCCGAGTGCAGCACCTGCAGCGCCCACAGCCGGAACACCAGCACCCCGAACAGCACCACCGCGATCACGCCCAGCGTCGCCGCGCGGATCATCATCTGGTTCTTGTCGGGCGGCGGCTCCGGCCGGTTAGGCGGCGATTGGATAACCATCGGCTCTCGTTCGATAGGGGAAGAGGCGGCGCAGCAGCGGTAGCAGTACCAGTGCCAGCACCGCCGTCTCGACGATGGTGGGGATGATCACGTTGAACAGCTCGAAGCTGACCGGGTATCCGTCGCCCAGGAGCACGTGGGCGGCGGCCAGGCCGACCTGGACGATGGCCGTCGCCACCACCACGTACAGCAGCTGCACGGCCGGGCGCGGCATCGGCGAGAGCGGCGAGACGACCACGCTGTCTGACGGCTCCACCCGGTAGGCCACCCACAGGCCGGCGGCCATGTACAGCAGCGACGTCAGGCCCAGCCGGCCGACCAGCATCGCGTCCAGCAGCACGCCCGCCGCAAAGCCGGTCAGCGCAGCCGCTTCGGCACCACGCGCGAGCGCGATCGTGACCACCAGGATCACCAGCAGGTCGGGCGTGACGCTGCCCGGGATCAGCTGCGGCATCGCCGACAGCTGCAGGACGGCCAGCACGAACACGGCCACGATCGCCTTCAGCGTGTCCAGGATCAGGGCGTCTTCACCACCTTCAGCACCAGCACCCGGTCGAGGCTGCCGAAGTCGACGAAGGGTGTGACCTCGATGCCCTTGAAGACGTCATTCAGGTCGGACTGGCTGACGCTCGTCACCAGGCCGATCGGGATGCCGGCCGGAAGCAGCGCCTGCAGGCCCTGGCGGTTGGGCTGCAGGCCGGCCGTCACCACCACCTGGTTCGGCCTCACCTGCTCGGCCTGCGGCACCATCTGCAGGTCAAGCACGCCCGGGTTGCCCGGGTTGGGCACCGCCACACCGCGCACGGTGCCGCCCTGGACGCGCGCCGACACGGCCGTGTCCGGGTCGAGGATCAGCTCCACGCTGCTGGCGTTGGGAGTCACCGTCGTGACGCGCCCGACCAGCCCCGCGAACAGGTCGCTGCTCCCGGCGGGGGCCACCACGGGATCGCCCACCGCGACGCCGGCGGCGCTGCCCACGTTGACGGTGATCGTCTGGCTGTAGGCGTTCGGCACCTGCCGCGTGACGCTGGCGCCCACGAACGGATACTGCGCTGCGATCTGCGAGTTCTGGGTGAAGTGCAGCAGTCGGTCGTCCTGCGTCAGCAGCGAGTTGACCTGGTTCAGCTGGACGTTGGCGGCGTTCGCCCGCGCCAGCTCGTCCTTCAGCTTGGCGTTCTCGGAGCGCGCGTCGACCAGGCCGCTCGTCCAGTTCCACGCGTCCACGAACGGCTTGGTGACGCGCGTGGTGGCCGACGAGAAGGGTGCGGTGATCGCCAGCGCGCCGCGCTGGATGGCCCCGATTGCGCCCTCCGAGCCCTGTCGGAACGAGAGCGTGAGAAGCGTGAGCGAGGCCGCTAGGAGCAGGCCGATCACGGCCCGCCGCCGGAGATGTCGGTTCTTGCCGATCAGCATTTCAGAGGGCGGTCGGGTGAACGAACAGTCTACGCGAGGCGTGTTAAGTAGGCGTTAGCAGGGGCTTCGCCCTGTCGCCTGCGACCGGTTCCGCAGGTACGCTCGTCCTGACCCTCGAGCGGGAGGCACCACGTGCAAAAGCGCAACCTCGCGATCGCCGCAGTCGTCCTCGGCATCGTGTTCATCATCATCGGCATCGTCTACTTCGTGGAGCCCGCGAAGTCGCTGCCCTCCTTCTTCCCCGGCCACGAGTCCGGCTCCGACCACCATCACACCAAGCACGGCATCGCCGCGGTGCTGGTAGGGATCGGCTGCTTCGTGTTCGCCTGGTTCCAATCCGGCCCGCGCAGCGCCGACGCTACGTGACCAGGAGGTAGATCGACGAGGCCAGCCCGGCCACGAAGCAGTAGATCGCAAACGGCGTCAGCCGGTTGGTCTCGAAGTACTTGACCAGGAAGCGCACCGAGAACCAGGCGGTCACCGCCGAGCACAGCGACGCGGCCAGCGCCTGTCCGCGCACGCCATCACCGGTTGCCCCGAACAGGTCGGGCAGCTTCAGCAGCGCGGCGGCGCCGATGATCGGCGTCGCCAGCAGGAACGAGAAGCGCGCCGCGTCCTCGTTGGAGAGGCCGGTCAGCAGGCCGCCGGCCATCGAGGCGCCGCTGCGCGAGAACCCGGGGATCAGCGCGATCGCCTGGGCGGCGCCGATGCCGACCGCATCGCGGTAGCTGGTTTCGCCGGAGATGCGCTGGTCGGACACGAGCGGATCGGCCGTCTCCACCACCGGCGCCCGCCGCCGCAGCCGCTCCGCGCCGTACAGCATCACACCGTTCAGCATCAGGAAGAACGCCGCCGACTGCGCCGATGCGAACACGGTGCGCAGCGAGTCCTGGAACAGCAGGCCCAGCAATCCGGCCGGCACCGTGCCCACCACCAGCAGCCAGCCCAGCTTGGCGTCGTGGTTGTCGGGCGCGATCTGGCGGTCGGCCAGCGAGCGCCACATGCCGGCGAAGATCCGCATCCAGTCCCGGAAGAAGAAGATGAACAGCACGATCGCCGTCGCCAGGTGGGTGGCGATCAGAAACGTGATGAAGTAGTCGTCGTTCTGGTGGATGTTCCAGCCCAGCAGCTGCGGCAGGATCACGCTGTGGCCGAGGCTCGAGATCGGGAACAGCTCCGAGAACCCCTGCAGCAGGCCCAGCACGATCGCCTGGAAGTAGGTGATGGGCTCGGCGGTCAGCAACAGCACCGGGCCAGGTTACCGGCGGGTGCGGCCGTGAGCGCCGGTGGCAGGGTCAGTACGTGTAGCTGCGCCGGCCGTTGCGGCGGCGGTTGGCGTACGACTGGTTGGCGCGGTGGATCGCGTCGAACTCCTCGAGCGAGCGCCCCGAACCGACCGCAACGCACGTCAGCGGCGACTCGGCCAGGTGCACCGGCATCTGCGTCTCGGCGCGGATCCGCTCGTTCAGCCGCTGCAGCAGGGCGCCGCCACCGGCCAGCACGATGCCGCGATCCATGATGTCGGAGGCCAGCTCCGGCGGCGTCTTGTCGAGCGTCTGCTTGACCGCGTCGATGATCTGCGAGAGCGGCACCTCCAGCGCGGTGCGCACCTCGGCGCTCGACAGCACCACCGTCTTGGGCAGGCCGCTGACCAGGTCGCGCCCGCGGATCTCGGCCTCGACCTCCTCGGGCAGCTCGTGCGCCGAGCCGATCTCGAGCTTCACCTCTTCGGCGGTCTGCGATCCGATCATCAGCTTGTACTCGCGCTTGACGTGCTCGATGATGGCCTCGTCCAGCTCGTCGCCGCCGACCCGGATCGACTGCGAGACGACGATCCCGCCCAGCGAGATCACCGCCACCTCGGTGGTGCCGCCGCCGATGTCGACGATCATGTTGCCGGTCGGCTCCGACACGGGCAGCCCGGCGCCGATCGCGGCTGCCATCGGCTCCTCGATCAGGTAGGCCTGGCGGGCGCCGGCCGAGTACGTGGCCTCCTCGACGGCGCGCTTCTCGACCCCGGTCACGCCGGAGGGCACGCACACGACCACCCGCGGATGCGCCCAGCGGTTCTGGTGCACCTTCTGGATGAAGTGGCGGAGCATCTGCTCGGTCACGTCGAAGTCGGCGATCACGCCGTCCTTGAGCGGGCGGATGGCCTGGATGTCACCGGGCGTCCGGCCCAGCATGCGCTTGGCCTCGATGCCGACGGCGTGCACGTCGCCGGTACGCTGGTCGATTGCAACCACCGACGGCTCGGACAGCACGATGCCGCGGCCCCGGACGTATACCAGTGTGTTGGCGGTGCCCAGATCCACGGCCATATCACGGCCGCCGAACCCGGTCAGTGAGTTGAAGATTCCGATCGAACGTCCTTTGGAAAGCGCTGCAATTGCAGCAAAATCGGGGCAGCGCAGTCTAGCAGTCGGCCAGTGCGGCGGCTTCGGCAAACGCGTCGACCAGCACCGCCACGGGCAGCCCCACAACGTTCGTGTAGTCCCCGGCGATGGCGGTCACCAGCGCGGCGCCGCGGCCCTGGACGGCGTACCCGCCGGCCCGGCCGCGCCACTCGCCCTCCCCCAGATACCACTCGATCTCGCGCTCGGTCAGGTCGCGGAAGGTGACGTCGGTGGCCGCCAGGCGAACGTGCTCCGCGTCGGAGCAGCGCAGGCACAGGCCCGAGTACACGGTGTGGGTGCGGCCGGCCAGACGGCGCAGCATCGCCGCGGCCTCGGCCGCGTCAGCTGGCTTGGCGAGACTGTCGCCGTCGAGAGCAACGGTCGTGTCGACTCCCAGCACCCACGGGCCGT
>DASUHV010000095.1:0-5645 GCA_036273355.1 Gaiellales bacterium | reverse complement strand
GGACGGCGACGAGAGCATCCGCCGCCGGCCGATGCGCCGGATCGCCGACCCGCTGGAGCGGATGGGCGTGTCGATCGAGACCAGCGAGGGGTTGCCGCCGGTGACGGTGCACGCGACCGGCGCGGTCGAGCCGATCAGCTACCGCCCGCCCGTGGCCTCGGCGCAGGTGAAGTCGGCGGTGCTGTTCGCGGGCCTGTTCGCCGAGCGCGGCGTGACCGTGGTTGAGGAGGCGATCCCCACCCGCGACCACACGGAGCGGATGCTGCAGCGGGCGGGGGTGCCGGTCGACCGCCGGCCCGGGTACGTCGGCATCTCACCCGTGCGTGAGCTGGTGCTGCCGGAGATCGCGGTGCCCGGCGACTTCTCGTCGGCGGCGCCGTTCATCGCGGCCGCCACCATCCTGCAGGGCTCCAGCCTGACCCTGCGCGACATCTCGATCAACCCGACCCGCACCGGCATGCTGGCCGTGCTGGAGCGGATGGGCGCACGGGTCGGCCTGTTCCGCCGCCGGCTGGCGGCCGGGGAGCCTGTGGCCGACATCGAGGTGCGGCCGGCCGAGCTGGTGGCGACGAACATCGAGGCGGAGATCGTGCCCACGCTGATCGATGAGCTGCCCCTGATGGTGCTCCTGGCCAGCTTCGCCCGGGGCACGACCACGATCCGGGGGGCGGGCGAGCTGCGGGTCAAGGAGTCCGACCGGATCGCCACCGTGGTCGAGCTGCTGAACACCTGCGGCGGCCACGTGACGGCGCTGCCGGACGGCTTCGAGGTGCTGGGCGTCCCGCACCGGCTGCGCGGCGGGCGGGTCGACGCCGCGGGCGACCACCGGATCGCGATGCTGGGGGCGATCGTCGGCGTCTGCTCGCAGGAGGGCGTCACCGTCGAGGGCGCCGATGCGCTCGGCGTCAGCTTCCCCGACTTCGCCGACCGGCTGGCCGCGGTGGTGGCGTAGGCCGATGGTGATCACGATCGACGGCCCGGCCGGCGCCGGGAAGAGCACGATCGCCCGGGCCCTGGCCGAGCGGCTGGGCCTGCGCTACGTGGACACGGGCGCCATGTACAGGGAGCTGACGGCGGCCGCGCTGGCGGCCGGCGCCGACCTCGACGACGGCGCCGCGCTGGCCGCGCTGGCCGACACGCCGCCTCCGCCCGGCAGCGACCTGCGGGCCGAGGCCATCTCCCGGAACGTCAGCGCCGTCTCGCGGCATCCGCAGGTGCGGGCGGCCATGCGCGGGCGGCAGCGTGCGCAGGCGGTCGACGCTGTGCTCGAGGGTCGCGACACCGGCTCGGTGGTCTGCCCGGATGCCGACCTGAAGATCTACCTGGTGGCGTCGGCCGGTGTGCGCGCCGCCCGCCGCGCCGCGGAGCTGGCCATGCCGGTCGACGAGGTCGAACGGTCGATCGTCCAGCGCGACCAGCTCGACTCCGGGCAGCTGGCGCCGGCGCCGGACGCCGTGGTGATCGACAGCAGCGGGCTGAGCGTGGAGGAGGTGGTGGCGCGGATCGTGGCCCTCCTGCCGGAGCAGCCGGCCACGCCGCTGCCCGGCGACCGCTTCTGGCGGACGGTGCGGCCGGTGGCCGAGCCGGCCTTTCGCGGGCTGCTGCGGCTGTCCGTGACCGGCGCCGAGCAGGTGCCGCGGAGCGGGCCGGTGGTGTTCGTCGCCAACCACCAGTCGCTGTGGGACATTCCGGCGCTGGGCGCCGCCCAGCCGCGGGCGATCCGCTACATGGCCAAGTCGGAGCTGTTCCGGCCGCGGCCGTTCGCCGCCTTCCTGCGGATGGGCGGCACCTTCGGCGTGCACCGCGGCGAGCCCGACCGCGAGGCGCTGCGCACGGTCCACGAGACGCTCGTGGGCGGAGGCACGGTGGGCGTGTTCATCCAGGGCCATCGCCAGGAGGGCTTCGAGCAGGCAAAGGCCGGCGCCGGGCGGATCGCGGTGGTCGAGCAGGCCGACGTGGTGCCGGTGGCGCTGCGCAGCCGCGGCTGGCGGCCCGGCCGGCGGATCGCGGTCGCCTTCGGGCCGCCCCGCCGCTACGCGCGCGGCGGCCGGCGGGCGGCCGAGGCCTACCGCGAGACGGCGGACGAGCTGATGGCCGAGATCCGCAGCCTGTACGAGGGCACCTGATGAGCGAGCAGCCGCAGGAGCAGATCGAGGAGCAGCCACAGCACCGCCGGCTGGCGGGCCGCGTGGCGGTGGTCGGCTTCCCGAACGCGGGCAAGTCGACACTGATCAACCGGTTGACGTCGAGCCGCCGGGCGGTGGTGCACGAGACGCCGGGCGTGACCCGTGACCGCACCGAGTCGGTGTGCGAGTGGCGCGGCCGTGAGTTCGTCCTGATCGACACGGGCGGCGTCGATCCCGGCGATGAGTCGCCGATGCAGTCCGAGGTCGCCGAGCAGGCGCGAATCGCAGTGCAGGAGGCGCACCTGGTGCTGCTGGTGATCGATGCCCGTGCCGGGCTGGCCGCCGGCGACGAGGAGATCGCGCAGATCCTGCGCCGCTCGCGGCGGCCCGTGCTGGTGGTCGCCAACAAGGTGGACGACTCGTCGCACGAGACCGGAGCCATGGAGCTGCACGCGCTGGGGCTGGGCGATCCGATCTCGGTGTCGGCGCTGCACGGGCGTGGCACCGGCGACCTGCTGGACGCGATCGTGGAGGCGCTCGAGCGGATCGACGGCGCCGAGCACGACGAGGACACCGGCGACGAGATCCGGGTGGCGATCCTGGGTCGCCCCAACGTCGGCAAGTCCTCGCTGCTGAACGCCATCCTGGGCCGGCCGCGCGTGATCGTCTCGGAGGTGGCCGGCACCACTCGCGACAGCGTCGACACCGTCTTCGTGCGAAACGACCGGTACTTCCGGCTGATCGACACGGCCGGGCTGCGCCGCAAGCGCAAGCACCGGCAGGGGATCGAGTACTACAGCGAGCTGCGGGCGCTGCAGGCGGTCGGCCGAGCAGACATCGCACTGGTGCTGGTGGATTCGTCCGACGGGCTGGTGGAGGGCGACCTGGCGGTTGCCGACGAGGCCCGCAAGGCCGGCTGTGCCACGCTGGTGGTGCTCTCGAAGTGGGACATCACGACCGTCGAGATCGAGGACGTGCGCGAGCGGATGCTCGTCAAGCTGCGCCAGCGTCCGGCGATCATGACCACGTCGGCGCTGACGGGCCGCAACGTCGACAAGCTGCTGGACGCCGTGGAGGAGCTGTTCGGCCGCTTCACCTCCCGCGCCGGCACCGGGGCGCTGAACCGGGCGATGGAGGAGATTACCGCCAAGCGCGAGCCTCCGCGCAGCGGCCGCCGGCGCCTGAACCTGCTGTACGCGACCCAGTACGACACGCGGCCGCCGCGGTTCCGTATCGTTGTCAACGACCGCAGCCTGGTCACCCGCGACTATGCCTACTACGTCGAGAACCAGCTCCGCGCCCGGCTCGGGCTCGAGGGCGTGCCCGTGATCATCGACTTCCAGAGCCGCACGTGAGGGCGGCGGTGATCGGCGGCGGCAGCTGGGGCACCGCGTTCGCCCGGCTGCTGGCGATGGCCGGGCATGAGACGACGCTGGTCTGCCGCGACCGCGACCAGGCCCACGCCGTCGCCACGCACCACCGCAACCCGCGGTACCTGTTCGACGTCGAGCTGCCCGCGGCGCTGGGCGCGGCATGGCTCGATGATGCCGAGCTGTCGTCCGCGGAGCTGGTCGCGATGGCCGTGCCCAGCCGCGGGTTCGCCGAGACGCTCGACCTGCTGGGGCCGCGGCTGGGAGACGATGCCGCCCTGCTGTCGCTGACCAAGGGGCTCGATCCTGCCACCCATCGCCGCATGAGCGAGGTGCTGGAGACGGTCGCTCCCCGTGAGCGCATCGCCGTCCTGTCGGGCCCCAATCACGCGGAGGAGGTGGCCCGCGACTACCCCACGGCGTCGGTGCTGGCCAGCGACAGCATCGACCTGGCGCGCCGCCTCCAGGCCGCCGTGTCGACCTCGCGGCTGCGCGTCTACGCCTCGACCGACGTGGTCGGCGTCGAGCTGTGCGCGGCCGCCAAGAACGTGATGGGGCTGGCGGCCGGCGTGTCGGACGGGCTCGGGTTCGGCGACAACGCCAAGGCCGCGATCATCACCCGCGGCATGGCCGAGATGGCGCGCATGGGCGAGGCCTTCGGAGCCAAGCCGCGCACCTACTCGGGCATGGCCGGCATGGGCGATCTAGTCGCCACCTGCACGTCGAAGCTGTCCCGCAACCGCCGGGCCGGCGAGCTGCTCGCCAAGGGCGTCCCGGCGGACTGGATCGAGCAGGAGATCGGGCAGGTGGCGGAGGGGCTGACGACCGCTCCGGCGCTCCGCGACCTGGCTCGCGACAACGGCCTCGAGATGCCGATCACCGAGGCCGTCTGCAGCGTCGCGGACGGCACGATGACGGCGCTGGAGGCGCTTGCGGGCCTGATGGCGCGGGAGCCGGTGGAGGAGTGAGGGCCGCCGGGTTGCGCCCGGGGCCGCTGGTAGAGTCCCCGCCGTGAGCGAGTTCCTGTTCTCGTCCGAGTCGGTGACCGAAGGGCACCCGGACAAGGTCGCCGACCAGATCTCCGATGGGGTTCTGGACGCGGTGCTGGCCGAGGACCGCGACGGCCGCGTGGCCTGCGAGGTGCTCTGCACGACCGGCCTGGTGGTCGTGGCAGGCGAGATCACCACCGACGCCTACGTCGACATCCCCCGCATCGTTCGCGGGATCGTCGGCGACATCGGGTACACCAGCTCCGACCTCGGCTTCGACGCAGCGACCTGCGGCGTGGTGGTGGCGCTCGACGAGCAGTCGCCCGACATCCGGCGCGGCGTGGACTCCTCCTACGAGCTCCAACACGACAACGCGGACGGCGACATCGACTCGCAGGGCGCGGGCGACCAGGGCATGATGTTCGGCTACGCCTGCGACGAGACGCCGGAGAAGATGCCGCTGCCGATCCAGCTCGCGCAGCGCATCACCGCCCGGCTGGCGGCTGCGCGCAAGGCGGAGACGGTGCCCTACCTGCGGCCGGACGGCAAGGCCCAGGTGACGGTGCGCTACAGCGAGCGGGACGGCCGGCTGGTGCCGGAGGCGGTGGAACGGGTGCTGGTCTCGACCCAGCACCATCCCGACGTGCACGACGAGCAGCAGATCCGCGCCGACGTGATCGAGCACGTGCTGATGCCGGTGATCCCGGCGCACCTGTGCCCGCACGAGCGGCTGTCCGAGCCGGGCTTCGTGCTGGTCAACCCGACCGGGCGCTTCGTGACCGGCGGCCCGATGGGCGACACCGGCCTGACCGGCCGCAAGATCATCGTCGACACCTACGGCGGCGCCGCCCGCCACGGCGGCGGCGCGTTCTCGGGCAAGGACCCCTCCAAGGTCGATCGCTCCGGCGCCTACGCGATGCGCTGGGTGGCCAAGAACATCGTGTCGGCCGGGCTGGCGGCGCGGGCGGAGGTGCAGGTCGCCTACGCGATCGGGGTCGCGCATCCGGTGTCGGTGATGGTGGAGACCTACGGCACGGAGCAGGTCGACCGGGCCTCGATCGAGCGGGCGGTGGGCGAGGTGTTCGACCTGCGGCCGGCGTCCATCATCCGCGACCTCGACCTGCTGCGCCCGATCTACCGGGACACCGCGACCTACGGGC
>DASUHV010000094.1:0-13436 GCA_036273355.1 Gaiellales bacterium | reverse complement strand
TGCCGGCGTCGCGCCTGCTGCCGGCCGCCCCGCCGCTGCCCGGCGCCGGCGACCTCCCGGAGCTGGAGTCGGCCCGGATCGCCGCGTCCTACGGCCTCTCATACGTGCGCGCCGAGCGCTGCGCGACCGCTGAGGAGGCCGCGGCGGCCGCCGAGCAGATCGGCTACCCGGTCGTCGTCAAGATCGACAACGTCGCCCACAAGGCCCGGGTCGGGGGCGTGGCGCTGGGCCTGGCCGACGCCGCCGGAGTGCGTGAGGCGGCCCGGCGGATGGGCGGGCGCGTGATCGTGGCCGAGCACGTGCTGGGCGGCGTCGAGCTGATGATCGGCGTCACCCGCGACCCCGACTTCGGCGCCACCGTCTCGGTCGGCGTCGGCGGCGGCCTGGCGGAGGCGCTGGAGCTGATCACCCACAGCCTGGCTCCTCTGGATGCCGACGGCGCCCGCGAGCTGGTGGCGTCGCTGCCCGTTATCGAGCGGCTGCTGGGTGGCGACGTGCCCGATCACCTGATCGAGGCGATCGTCGCGGTCTCGCGTCTGGCCGCGGAGCACCCCGAGATCTCAGAGATCGACGTCAACCCCCTGCTGGTCTCGCCCGAGCGCGCCGTCGCGCTCGACTGCCTGATCGTGCTGGACAACCCCGAGGAGCGAGCCGCATGAGCGAAGCCGTTCTCTATGAGACCCGTGGCCCCGCGGCCTGGGTGACGCTGAACCGCCCCGAGAAGATGAACGCCCTGAACGGGGCCGTGCTGGAAGGGCTGCACGCCGCGCTCGACCGGGCGGTGGCCGACGACGAGGTGAAGGTGGTGGTGGTGACAGGGTCCGGCGAGCGCGCGTTCTCGGCCGGCTACGACCTGTCGGCCGAGGCCGCCCACTCCGACATCCCGGCCCACGAGTGGCACGAGGTGCTGGCCACGGACATCGACGCGACCATGAAGCTGTGGGCGCTGCCGAAGCCCACCATCGCCGCCGTGCGCGGCTACTGCCTGGCGGGCGGCTGTGAGCTGGCGATGGCCTGCGACATGATCATCAGCACGGAGAGCGGCCGCTTCGGCGAGCCCGAGATCCGCTATGGATCGGGGCCGGTGACGCTGCTGATGCCGTTCCTGCTGGGCCAGAAGAAGACCAATGAGCTGCTGTTCACCGGCGACATGATCGACGCCCAGGCGGCGGAGCGAGCGGGGATGATCAACCGCGTCGTGGCCGAGGACGAGCTGGACGCGGAGGTGGAGGCGCTGGTGCGCAAGATCGCGCCGACGCCGCTGCCGGTGCTGCGTCTGACCAAGATCGCGCTGGTGCGTGCGTACGAGGCGATGGGGCTGCGGGAGGCGGTCAACACGAATCTCGATCTATCGTCCATGTTGAACGCGGCCGACGCGCCGGAGCAGCGAGAGTTCATGCAGATCGTCCAGTCGAGCGGGCTGAAGGCCGCGCTCGCCTGGCGTGACAACCGCTATGGAGAGGTACTAGGGGGTGTGAAGTCGTGAGCGCAACAAGCACCATTGATCCCGCCCGGCTGGCCAGCGTGATCGAGGCCGAGGAGGCCACGTTCAACGAACGGCACAAGCATTCGCGGGAGATGACCGAGCGGGCCCGCAGGTCGTTGGCCGGGGGCGTCGCCTCCAGCTGGCAGGACACCGAGCCGCACCCGATCTACCTGGCCGAGGGGCACGGGTCGAAGGTGGTCGACGTCGACGGCAACGAGTACGTCGACTTCCACAACGGCTACGGCGCGATGGCCGTCGGCCACGCGCATCCGCGCATCGTCGAGGTCGTCTCCGAGCGCGTCCGCCTCGGCACCCACTTCGCGCAGCCGACCGAGGACTCGATCGCCGTCGCGGAGCACCTGCAGAAGCGCTTCGGCCTGCCGCTGTGGCGGTTCGGCAACTCCGGCACCGAGTCGACGCTGGACGCCGTGCGGCTGGCGCGGGCCTACACCGGACGCGACATCCTGTTCAAGATCGAGGGCTCCTACCACGGGCACCACGACGCGCTGATGGTGTCGGTGGCGCCGCCGGCCGACAAGATCGGCCCCTACGACGATCCCGTGTCGGTGCCCCAGACCCTGGGCCTGCCGGCCGACTACGTGAAGCTGACCAGGGTGGTGCCGTTCAACGACCTGGAGGCGCTCGAGCGCACGCTCAACCGCTACAAGGGCCAGGTCGCCGGCATGATCGTGGAGCCGGCGATGATGAACGCCGGGTTCGTGCTGCCCGAGGAGGGCTACCTGCAGGGAGTCAAGGACCTGCTGCACGAGCACGGCGCGCTGCTGGTGTTCGACGAGGTCAAGACCGGTGCCACGCTCTCCTACGGCGGCGCCGTCGAGGCCTTCGGCGTGACGCCCGACCTGCTGTGCCTGGCCAAGTCGGTCGGCGGCGGTCTGCCCTGCGGGGCGATCGGCGGCACCGACGAGGTGATGGGCTGGATCGCGGACGGCAAGATCGACCAGGTCGGCACGTTCAACGGCAATCCGCTGACCATGGCCGCGATGCACGCGACGCTGACCGAGATCCTGGTGCCGGACGCCTACACCGAGTTCTCGCGCCTGGGCGAGATCCTGCGCGAGGGGTGCGACGGCGTGATCGAGAGCAACGGGCTGGCCGGCTACACGACCGTGCTGGGCGCCCGCGGCGCCGTCACCTACCGGGCCGAGCGCGTCCGCAACTACCGTGACTACCTCGAGGTGTCCGACCAGCTCGCGTACGTGAACTGGCTGGCGCAGTTCAACCGCGGCGTGTTCATGGCGCCGTGGGGCAAGTCCGAGAACTGGACGCTGTCGGTGCAGCACAGCGAGGACGACGTGCGGCGCTACGTCGACAACTTCGAGTATCTCGGGAAGGCGCTGTCCGCATGAAGGCGGTCGTCTTCGAGGAACACGGCGGCACCGAGGTGCTGAGCTACACCGACATCCCCGAGCCGGAGCCCGGGCCCTACGAGGTGTTGATCGAGGTGAAGGCGGCCGGCGCCAACTTCAACGACATCTGGGCCCGGCGGGGGATGCCGGGCATGAAGGTGATCTTCCCGCACGTCTCCGGATCGGACGTGTCGGGCGTGGTGGCGGCGCTCGGCTCCGAGGTCACGGGCACCGGCTTCGGCTCCTCGTCGCTGCAGGTCGGCGACGAGGTGGTCGTGCACCCCGGCCTCTCCTGCCGCACCTGTGACTTCTGCGTCACCGGGCAGGAATTCTTCTGCCGCCAGTTCCGCATCTGGGGTTTCCAGAGCGGGCCCAACGACGGAGGTCACTCCGAGTACGTGACGATGCCGGCGGTGAACGTGCTGCCCAAGCCCTCCAACCTCAGCCACGAGGAGGCGGCATCGATGCCGCTGGTGCTGGAGACGGCCTGGCGGATGCTGGTCAGCCGGGCCAAGGTGCAGCCCGGCGAGCACGTGCTGATCTGGGGCGGCGTGGGCGGCCTCGGCACCATGGCCATCCAGATCTGCCGGATGTTCGGCGCCAACCCGATCCCTGTGGTGGGCAGCGCGCAGAAGGTGGCCAAGGCCGAGCAGCTGGGCGCGGTCAACGTGATCGACCGCTCCAGCCAGGACGTGGTGGCCGAGGTCAAGGCGATCACCGGCAAGGCCGGCGCCGACATCGTGTTCGAGCACTCCGGCCAGGAGACCTGGCCGACCTCGATGGCGGCGCTGCGCTGGGGCGGGCGCCTCGTCGTGTGCGGTGCATCGACCGGGTTCGAGGCCGTCACCGACCTGCGCTTCCTGTGGAACAAGCAGCAGAACCTGCTGGGCTCGCACCTGTCCAACAAGGCCGAGCTGTCGGCGGCGCTGCGGGCGGTCGAGGCGGGTTCGATCAAGCCCGTGATCGACCGTGTGCTGCCGCTGTCCGACGTTGCCTCGGGCCAGCAGCTGATGGAGGACCTGCAGGTGCAGGGGAAGGTCGTTTACGTCCCCTGAGCCGATCGACCCCGTCCCGCGACGGCCCGGGTAGCGTGCGGGCATGCTGAACCTGGCCGTCGTGGGGCACGTCGAGTGGGTCACCCACACGGACGCGCCCTTCATCCCGCCGGCGGGCGAGATCGTGCACCTGACCGACCCGCTGATCCAGCCCGCGGGCGGCGGAGCGGTGACGGCGGCTGCGCTGGTGCGGATGGGCGCCGGCGTGCAGTTCTTCACGGCCGCCGGCGACGACGTGCCGGTGGTGGAGGCGATGGAGGAGCTGGGGGTGCGGACGTACGCGGCGCCGCGGCCCGGCCGGCACACGCGCACGCTGGTGATGCGGGACCCGAGCGGCGAGCGCACCATCTGCGTGATCGGCGCGAACCTGCAGCCTGCCGCCGAGGATCCGCTGCCCTGGGCCTCGCTGGCGGACTGCGACGGCGTCTACTTCACGGGCTCCGACCCGGCCACTCTGCACCTGGCCAGGCAGGCCCGGGTGCTGGTGGTGACGGCGCGCCGGTTCGACGTGCTGGCCGAAAGCGGGGTGCAGGCAGACGTGCTGGTCGGCAGCGGCAGCGACCGCGGCGAGCAGTACGACCTGGGGCGCCTGTCCGTGCAGCCGCGCCACGTGATCGTGACCGACGGCGAGCGCGGCGGCACCGGCTATCGGGCGGTGCCGCCGCCGGCCCCGCGGGTCGACAGCTACGGCGCCGGTGACACGTTCGTGGCCGGGTTGCTGTTCGGATTGACGGACGGCCGGCCGCTCGCCGATGCCCTGGCGCTGGCCGCCGATCAGGCCGCCGAGGCGGTCACCTGGCGCGGTGCGTATCCCCCGCAGGGCCCCCGAGTGAGTTGGTAGGCTTCGCCTCCGTGAGACGCCCTCTGGCAACGCTCGTCACCGCCGCCGTACTGGGCGCAGCGGGACTCACCGCATCCGGCTGTGGCGTCCAGAGCGGTGTCGCCGGGTCCGGGCAGGCCGATCTCGCGAACGGCAAGAAGCTGTTCATCACCACCTGCGGAGGCTGCCACACGCTGGCGGACGCCGGCACCAAGGGCACGATCGGCCCCAACCTGGACGACGCCTACGAGGAGCCGCGGGCCGAGGGCTTCGAGGACTCGTCGTTCGAGGCGCTGGTGCGCGAGCAGATCCAGCTCGGGTTCCCCTACGCGCACCCCACGCCGATGCCCCCGAACCTGCTCAAGGGCCAGGACGCGCAGGACGTTGCCGCCTACGTGGCGTCGGTGGCCGCGGTTCCCCTGCCGCCGGGCGCGAGCACGCAGTAGCGCCGTGGTCACCGAGACGATCGCGGTGGCGGGCATGAGCTGCGGCGGCTGCGAGCGGCGCGTGCACGACGCCGTGATGGCGCTGCCGGGGGCGGCGTCGGTGACGGCCGAGCACATCGGCGACGAGGTCGAGGTCACGTTCGACGAGACCCGCCTAGATGTGAAGGCGATCCGCGCGGCGATCGCCGCAGCCGGCTTTTGCCCGTCGCCGTGACCGGCGCAACCATGGGGGCGAGGCAGAGCCGGTATGGCCCGCCTTTACAAATACCTAACCAAAACGGCGATCTTTCCTGACAACACGCATGGAGAATCGCCTCCGGACGCTGCGATCGAACGTGCCCACACCTCGCAGCTACCTGCCTCCTCCGACGGCCCGCCCTGCGGGTCGTCGGTCTGTTGACCGGTAGGCCGTCGAGCGGGTGCTGGATAGACTCAAGACCCTTTCTGACATCGACCGGGGCGGGGCCGCGTGGATCTACTCGAGTACCAGGGCAAGCAGCTGTTCGCGCGGTTCGGGCTGCCCGTCTCCGAGGGTGCTCCGGCGGCCACCGCCGCCGAGGCGCGGGCCGTGGCCGAGCAGCTCGGCGGACCGGTGGTGGTGAAGGCCCAGGTGCTGGTGGGCGGGCGCGGCAAGGCCGGCGGCATCAAGCTGGCGGCCGACCCGGCCGAGGCCGAGCAGCACGCCGCAGCGATCCTGGGGATGGACATCCGCGGCCACACCGTGCGGCAGCTGTGGATCGAGCGCGCCTCCGACATCGCCAGCGAGTACTACTTCTCGATCACCTTCGACCGCGGCGCCAAGCAGCCGTTGCTGATGCTGACAACAGAGGGCGGGGTCGAAATCGAGACGGTGGCTGAGGAGTCGCCCGAGAAGCTTGCTCGCCTGCACGTCGACCCGCTGATGGGGCTGCAGCCGTTCCACGTTCGCCGCCTCTGCTTCGCCGCCGGCATCCCCGCCGCCGAGGTGAAGCAGGTGGGTGCGATCATCGAGGGCGCCTACCGCGCGTTCATCGAGACCGACGCGATGCTGGTCGAGATCAACCCGCTGATCGTCACCCCGGATGGGGTGGTGCGCGCGCTCGACTCGAAGTACACCGTCGACGACAACGCGCTCTACCGCCATCCCGACATCGCCGGCATGCGCGACGCCGAGTCGGGCGACCCGCAGGAGCGGCTGGCCCGCGAGCGCGGCGTCAACTTCGTGAAGCTCGACGGCGGCGACATCGGCACGCTCGCCAACGGCGCCGGGCTGGCGATGTCGACCCTGGACGTGGTGGCCGCGGCGGGCGAGGCCACCGGCCACCGCCCCGCCAACTTCCTGGATGTGGGCGGCGGCGCCGATGCGGAGGCGATCGCCACCGCGATGGACGTGCTGCTCTCCGACCCGAACGTGCGGGCGGTGCTGTTCAACGTGTTCGGCGGCATCACCCGCGGCGACGAGGTCGCCCACGGCATCCTGACCGCGCTCGAGCGGTTGGACGCGACGCTGCCGATCGTGGTGCGGCTGGACGGCACCAACGCCGAGGAGGGCCGCCGCATCCTGGCCGACGCCGCGCCGCCCAACATCCACGTGGAGGCGACGATGCTGGGGGCGGCCGACCGGGTGGTCGAGCTGGTCGAGGGGAGCGACGCCTGATGCCGATCATCGTGACGGCCGAGACGCGCCTGGTCGTGCAGGGCATCACCGGCCGCGAGGGCAGCTTCCACGCGCTGCGGAACCGCGACTACGGCACCGCCGTGGTGGCCGGAGTGACGCCGGGCAAGGGCGGCCAGGACGTGGACGGCGTGCCTGTCTACGACACGGTGGCCGAGGCGGTCGCCGAGCAGGGTGCGAACACCGCCATGGTGTTCGTGCCGCCGCGGTTCGCGGCCGATGCGATCTACGAGGCGGTGGATGCGGGCTGCGGCACCATCATCTGCATCACCGAGGGCATCCCCGCCCACGACATGCTGCGGGTCTACAACTACATCCGCCCGCGCGGGGTGACCATGCTCGGGCCCAACTGCCCCGGTGCGCTGTCGCCCGGCATCGCCAACGTCGGGATCATCCCGGCTCAGGTGTTCGCGGCCGGCCGCGTCGGGCTGGTGTCCCGGTCAGGCACGCTCACCTACCAGATCGGCAAGGAGCTGGCCGACCTCGGTCTGGGCAACTCGACCATCGTCGGCATCGGCGGCGATCCGATCGTGGGCAGCTCGTTCATCGACATACTGGAGCGGTTCGAGGCCGACTCCGGCACCGACCTGATCGTGATGGTGGGCGAGATCGGCGGCGACGAGGAGGAGAAGGCCGGCGCCTACATCGACGAGCACGTCAGCAAGCCCGTGGTGGCATACATCGCCGGCTTCCAGGCGCCCGCCGGCAAGACAATGGGCCACGCCGGCGCCATCATCTCGGGCTCGTCCGGCACGGCCGCCGGCAAGCAGCAGGCGCTGCAGGCGCGCGGCATCCCGGTCGGCGACAGTCCCACCGCGGCCGCCCGGCTGGCCGCGGAGCGGCTCGGGTAGACGATACGATGCGGCCATGACCGCCATCCCGTTCACCCGCGGCGTCCCCTCGGCCGACATGCTGCCGGTGGCCGACCTGGAGCAGGCGGCGGTCACGGCGCTGCGCGAGGACGGGGCGCGCGCGCTCGCCTACTCGCCCGGCGGGTACATGCCGCTGCGCGAGTGGATCGGCGAGCGCCACGACGTCGACCCGGCGCGGGTGCTGCTCGTGAACGGCTCGCTGCAGGGCGTCGCGTTCCTGGCGCAGCACCTGTTTCTGGGCCGCGGCGGCGTCGCGATCACCGAGGATCCCACCTACGACCGCACCCTGATCTCGCTGCGCACGTTCGGCGCCGAGGTGGTCGCCGTCCCGGTGACCCCGGCCGGCGTCGACGTGGACGCGCTCGAGCAGACGCTGGCGGAGCGACCGGCGCGGATGCTGTACCTGATCCCCACCTTCCAGAACCCGTCCGGGGTGTCGCTGCCCGAGGAGGGCCGGCGCCGCGTGGTCGAGCTGGCTCGCCGGCACGAGGTGCTGGTGGTCGAGGACGATCCCTACGGCCTGCTGCGGTTCGAGGGCGAGCCGGCGCCGACGCTGCACGAGCTGGACGGCGGCGACAACGTCGTGTACTCCTGCTCGTTCACCAAGACGGTTGCGCCCGGCATCCGCACCGGCTACCTGGTGCTGCCCGAGCAGATGGCGGGCGCGATGGCGCGTCTTTCGGAGAACACCCTGATCGCGCCCAACACGTTCGCCGAGGCGGCGCTGGCGGCGTACTGCCGCGCCGGCAAGTTCGAGCCCAACGTGGCCCGGGCAACGGCCACACTCAAGCAGCGGCGCGACGCGATGGAGGCGGCGCTGCGTGAGCACTTCCCCGCGGGCGCCCGCTGGACGACGCCCGAGGGCGGCTACTTCTACTGGGTCGACCTGCCCGAGCAGATCGACACCGCCGAGCTGCTGCCGCAGGCGGCCGAGCGCGGGGTGCCCTACATAAGCGGCAAGGAGTTCAGCCCCCGCGGCCGCTCCTCGCTGCGCCTGGCCTTCAGCGCCGTCGCGCCTGAGCAGATCAGCGAGGGCGTTGCCCGGCTGGGCGCGCTCTTCAGCGAGGCGCTGACGCCGGCCGGCGTCTAGAAGGATTTCGGCCGGCGATCGGTCAGGCGGCGCCGACCGCGGCGACCCGCGGTCCGGCGATCCAGACGGGGGCCTGCGGCTCGGGGAGTGGCTCGACCAGGCGCGCCTGTGGAGGCGCCACCATCTCGCCTCTGACGGCCGGCCGGAAGGTCGGACACGGTTCGCTCAGATCCAGCGCGCAGAGGCTTGTCTTGCGAAAAAAGCAGTCGTTGCAGGTGACGCGTCGCGCCTTCTGTGCCACGTGGAGACCTTCCTGTTTCGATGAACCGACCGTGCCGAGGGCGCAGTGTACGCAATCGCCCCCCTCCCGATCCAGCGTTGTCTAACGAGAAATGGCGGTGTTTGCGGCAGATCGATTCACCGGTTCGTCACCGTGGCGGCAGCCCGCGGATGACCGACAGCGCCTGGTCGAAACTGGTCACGGCGATCACGTGGATGCGGCCGTGCGCGGTGCGCCTCGCGTCCTTGAAATTATCGCCGGCCGGGACCAGGAAGGTGTCGGCGCCGGCGTTGATGGCGCCGATCGTCTTCTGATTGACGCCGCCGATCTCGTGCACGCCGCCGGCCAGGTCGAGCTCGCCGGTGACCGCGATCTTGTGGCCGCGCAGCAGGTGGCGGCCGCTCAGCGAGTCGTAGATCTCGAGCGCGAACGCCAGCCCGGCCGAGGGGCCGCCGATCGAGCCGGTCGAGAAGCGCACCGGGATCGGGATGTGGCCGACGTGCACGGCGTCGCCGATCGAGACGCCGATCAGCGCGCGCGGCGGGTGGTCGGTGCTGGCGATGGTGCCGACCGTGACGTTCCCGGCCTGCTTCAGCGTCAGGTGCACCGACTGCCCCGGCTTGACCGGCTGCATCGCCCTGATCAGATCGCCCGCCGTATGCACCGGGCGGCCGTTGGCCGCGGTCACGATGTCGCCCGGCTTGAGGCCGGCCTTGGCGGCCGGGTCACCCGGCTGGACGCCCAGCAGCTGCGCGCCCAGCTGCTCGATCGGGACCTGTTTGCCCAGCGCGCGCTCCGCCACCACCTGCGCGGTCTGCTGGGAGTTGGTCATCGCGCGCGCGTCCTCGGTGATGTGCTCCTGGTCGGACTGGCCCGGCGCCAGCACCTGGTTGTCGGGCACCAGCTGGGCGCCCTCGACCAGGTGCTCCGCCCACAGCTTCTGGATCAGGTTGGCCTGCAGCTCGTTGACGTCGACGAAGTAGAAGCCCGATCCGTCGGCCGGCGGCTTGCCGCCCGGCGCGTGGACGACGTTGGCGGCGGGGTGGGCGTTGTCGGGCAGGAGCGCGAAGTAGCCGGACTGGGTGGTCCAGCCGTAGATGCCCACCACAAGCACGAGGAAGAAGGCCGCCACGCCAACCAGCGACCAGCGCACACGACGCAGCAGCTTCATCCGCCCGCCACCGCCAGCGACCCGGCAACGGTACCGGCTGCGATCAGCATCAGCCCCAGCGCCACCGAGGGCGTCAGCCGGCCGTGCGCGAGGTGGCCGCGCCCGTAGCCCGAGAGCACCACACCGGTCAGCACGCCGCCGATCAGCCCGCCGATGTGACCGCCGACCGAGATCGACCCGGAGTAGGCGAAGGTGAAGATCAGGTTGACCACCAGCAGGCCGCCGATCGATCCGCCCAGCAGCTGCACCCCGCGGTGGCGCTCCAGCACCAACATCGCCCCCATCAGCCCGAAGATCGCCCCGGAGGCGCCGGCCGTCAGCGAGTTCGGTGACAGCAGCAGGGCGCCGAAGCTGCCGGACAGCGCCGAGAGCAGGTAGATCAGGCCGAAGCGGAGGCTGCCCACGTATCGCTCCAGCGAGCTGCCCAGCAGGTACAGCGCGTACATGTTGAATGCCAGGTGCAGGAGCCCGTAGTGGATGAAGGCGGAGCTGACCAGCCGGTAGTACTGGCCGTCGTGGACGGCCGGGCCCCACAGCGCCAGGTGCAGCCCCAGCGAGTTCAGCTGGCCGCCGGTGCCGAACAGGCCGCCACCGCCGCCACCGCCGTTGATGTTGTTGGTGGCGATGAACAGCAGCACGTTGGCCGCGATCAGGCCGTAGGTCAGCCGCGGCTCGTTGGGCATCATGAACGCGGGCACCTGGCTGCGCGTGCGCTGGCCGGCGCACTCCGGGCAGCGGACGCCGACCGGCGTCTGCCGCATGCAGTCGGGACAGATCGGCCGGCCGCAGTTCGAGCAGCTGACGTTGGTCTCACGATCGGGATGGCGATAGCACGTGGCCATGGATCCCAATTGTAGGTAGCGCAGATTGCTACCAGATTCCCCGCAGCGCGCCGCCGTCGATCGGCAGCACCGCTCCGGTGATGTATCCCGCGTGCTGTGAGCAGAGGTAGGCGACCAGCGCGCCCACCTCCGCGGGCGCGGCCAGCCGGCCCACCGGGATCGCCTCGATGTCGCGCTTGGCGGCCGCCTCGGGGTCGGGGAAGTGGCTCCACAGCTCTCGCACCCGCGGCGTGTCGATCTTGCCGGGGGCGATCGTGTTCACCGTGATGCCCTCCCGTCCGACCTCCTGTGCCAGCGTCTTGGCCCACCCGACGACGCCGGGGCGGATCGCGTTGGACAGCATCAGGTTGGGGATCGGCTCGCGCACCGACCACGAGGTGATGTTGATGATGCGCCCGCGGCCGCTCTGCTTGAGGTGAGGCAACGCCAGCCGGGTCAGGCGAACGGCCGAGTTCAGCGACAACTCGAAGGCCTCGGCCCAGGCCTCCGCCGGGGTCGACTCGAACGTCCCCGGTGCCGGGCCGCCGGCGTTGTTGACGATGATGTCGAGCCGGCCGTGCTCCTCCACCGTGCGGCCCACCGCCTGCTCGAGAGCGCCCTGGTCACGGACGTCCCCGGGCACGGCGATGGCGCCGGGGATTCCCGCGGCCGCCTGCTCGAGCTTGTCCGGGGTGCGCGCCAGCATCGTCACCGAGCAGCCCTCGGCCGCGAGCGCCCCGGCGATCGCCAGGCCCATTCCCGAGGATGCCCCGCCTACGACCGCCGCCGTTCCTTCCAGACCGAGATCCATGGCCGGTACGATAACGGGCCATGCGCTACGGCCCCGCCGACTCCTCGAAGACCCCTCGCTTCACGGGCGTCCGCACGTTCATGCGCCTGCCCTTCGTGGAGACGCTGGACGACGTGGACGTCGCCATCATCGGGGTGCCGACCGACGACGCGGTGTCGTTCAAGTCGGGCGCGCGGTTCGGGCCGGAGGGGATCCGCAGCGCGTCGGCGCTGCTGCGCCCCTACAACCAGCGCCTGCGGGTGGACGTGACCGAGCACCTCTCGATGATCGACCACGGCGACCTGCCGACGGTGCCCGGCTACCACGAGCGCACGCTGGGCCTGATCCAGGAGCACCTGGAGCCGGTGCACCGCGCCGGCGTGGTGCCGCTATGCCTCGGCGGCGACCACTCGATGGTGCTCGCCGAGCTGCGGGCGGCGGCCGCGGTGCACGGTCAGCTGGCGCTGGTGCACCTGGATGCCCACGCCGACATCTGGGAGTCGTACTACGGCGCCCGCTACTTCCACGGCACCGTGTTCAAGCGCGCCGTCGAGGAGGGGCTGGTCGACGCCTCGGCATCGGTGCAGGCGGGGATGCGCGGGACGCTCTACGGAGAGAGCGACATCGAGGAGCCGCGCCGGCTCGGGTACGACGCGATCTACTGGGACGAGCTCGAGCAGCTGACCCCGGAGGCGTACGGCGACCGGGTGCGGGCGCGGGTCGGCGACCGCCCATCGTTCCTGTCGTTCGACATCGACTTCGTCGATCCGGCGTTCGCGCCGGCGACGGGCACGCCCGAGGTGGGCGGCCCTTCGAGCGGCCAGGCGCTGGCCTACCTGCGCGCGCTGCACGGGATCGACTTCCGCGGCTTCGACTGCGTCGAGGTGGCCCCGGTCTACGACCAGCCGGCCAACATCACCGCCTGGGTGGCGGCCAGCGCCTGCTTCGAGATGCTGTCGCTGCTGGCGTTGGCCAAGGCTCAGGTGAACGCCTGACCCGTTCGCTGTAAAAGGGTCTGGCTTCAGCCTGACCTGCAGAAGCTGGTGGTGCGTTTCGAGAGCCGTGATGGCTGAAGGAGCGGGGCGTTGTGCCTGCACAGCAGGGTCAGGCTGAAGCCAGACCCTTCTCTGCGCTTCGTGTCGCGGTTTGCTACAGGCCCATGACGCCGACCAGCTCCTGCACGGCCTCGGCCGACCGGTTCAGCTGCGCCTGCTCGTCGTCCGTCAGGTTCAGCTTGATGATCTCCTCCAGCCCGCCCGCGCCCAGCCGGCAGGGGACGCCCATGAAGATGCCGTTCAGCCCGAACTCGCCGGTCAGGTAGGCGGCGCAGGGGAGCACGCGCTTCTGGTCGTGCACGATCGAGTCGACCATCTCGACCACCGACGCGGACGGCGCGTAGTAGGCAGATCCCGACTTCAGCAGCTTGACGACCTCGGCGCCGCCGTCGCGTGTGCGCTGCACGATCTCGGCCAGCCGCTCCTCTCCGATCAGGTCGGTGATGGGGATCCCGGCCACGTTGGTGTACGAGGTGACGGGCACCATCTGGTCGCCGTGGCCGCCCAGTACGAAGCCGGTGACGTCCCGCACCGAGACGCCCAGCTCCCAGGCCAGGAAGGTGCGGAAGCGGGCCGAGTCGAGCACACC
>DASUHV010000093.1:0-2878 GCA_036273355.1 Gaiellales bacterium | reverse complement strand
GGCTCGCGGATGTCGCCGGACAGCACCGCGCAGTCGTCGCCGATCCGCCCTCGCACCTCCTCCAGCGGCTCGGGCCTGCGGCCGGCGATCACCACCCGGCAGCCGTCGCGATGCAGCGCCAGCGCCGCCGCCCGGCCGATGCCGGTGCCGCCGCCGGTCACGATCGCGACGCGGCTCACCGGTCGGCCCGGTAGCTGTCGGCGCTGTGCGCGAGCATGCCCTGTGCCAGCCGCTCCGCCGCCAGCGATCCGGCCAGCGACATCTCCGCCGACCGGTCGATCAGCTCGCGCGTGATCTGCAGCGCCGCCTGCGGCTGCTCGGCCAGCTTCTGAGCCCACTCCAGCGCCGCCGTCTCGGCCTCGCCCGCCGGCACCACCCTGTTGACCACGCCCAGCTCCAGGGCGCGAGCCGCGTCGAACCGCTCGCCCAGCAGGATCAGCTGCTTCGCGCGGGCCGTGCCCAGCAGCCTCACCAGCCGCGACATCCCACCGGCGCTGGGCAGGATCCCCAGCGACACCTCCGGCAGCCCGAACCGGGCCGTCTCGTCGGCCACCCGCAGATCGGCCGACAGCGCCAGCTCCAGACCGCCCCCGATCGCCCAGCCCGAGATGGCCGCGATCGACGGCTGCGGCAGCTCCGGCAGCAGCTCCCAGATCCGGCCCGGCCCGCGGTAGTAGCGGATCGTCTCCTCGGGGCTGGGGTCGGTGAACTCCGTCAGGTCGGCCCCGGCCGAGAACGCCTTCGCGGAGCCGGCCACCACCACCACCCTGCTGCCCGTGACGTCGTCGGAGCCGAGCGCGGCGATCAGCTGCGCGGCCATCTGCTCGCTGAGCGCGTTCAGCTTGGCCTCGCGCTGCAGCCGCACGATACAGACCTCGCCGTCCCGCGTTGTTGTGACCATCTCCTCACTCATGCCGGGCGAACATAGCCGACCTCGATCGGCCCGTGCCGAAGGTTCAGTCGCCTCGCGGGCATGCCGATACACGTTTCACATGTCAACCCGGCGCAGCATCCCCGAGCGCGACCGGCGTGAGCTCGAAGTTCTGCACCGCGTCGCCGTCGCGCTGACACAGTCGCTCTCGACGACCGACGTCCTGCGCGCGCTGACGCGCGAGCTGGTGTCGGGCGTGGAGCGCGCCTCCGAGTGCGCGATCTCGCTCTGGGACAGGCAGCGCGACGTGCTGATCGACGCCGCCGCGCACACCGTGCACGGCCCGCCGGCCTGGCCCCGCGGCCAGGTCGAGAACCCGCTCGAGGAGTACCCCGCCACCCGTGCGCTGCTCAAGCGCGGCCGCGGCTGGGGCGAGTACCGGATGTCCGATCCCGAGCTCAGCAGCAACGACCGCGCCGTGCTGGAGCTGTGGGGCTGGCGCTCCATGATCGAGCTGCCGCTGGTGGTCGAGGGCCGCTCCGTCGGCCTGATCGAGGTGGCCGACTACCGGTCGTCGCGGGCATGGTCGCAGCGCGACATCGCCTTCTGCCAGACGATCGCCAGCCAGGCCGCGATGGCCGTGCGAAACGCCCAGCTGTACGAGGGGCTGCAGGAGCAGGCCGACCGCGACTCCCTGACCGACCTGCTCAACCACCGCGCCTTCTACCAGCGGCTGGGCCAGGAGCTGAGCCGCGCCCAGCGCGACGGCACGCGGGTCGGCGTGATCACGCTCGACCTCGACAACTTCAAAGCCCTGAACGACTCGCGCGGCCATCTGGCCGGCGACAAGGCGCTGGTGCTGGTCGCCTCGGCGATCCTCGGCTGCGCGCGCCAGAGCGACGTGGCGGGCCGCCTGGGCGGCGACGAGTTCGCGCTGATCCTGCCCGGCGCCGGCGACGAGATCGAGCTCGTGGGGCGACGGGTGCTGGCCGCCATCACGTCCAAGGCGGGAGCCGGCGCCTCGCTCGGCATCACCATCGCGGAGCCCGGTGAGACCGATCCGCTGCTGGTGATGGCGCGCGCCGACCGCTCGCTGCTCGAGGCCAAGCGCGCCGGTAAACGGACCTACAGGCTGTCCGCATGACGCGCCGGTTCACACAGGGCGACCAGAACCGTCGTGAGCTGGAGGTGCTGCATCGCCTGGCCGTGGAGCTGCCTCGCACGCTGACCATGACCGGCGTCACCGACCTGCTGGCCGAGCACCTGGTGCTGGCCACGCAGCGCGCCGGCGAGTGCACGATCTCGTCCTGGGACGCGGGCCGCGACCGGCTCACGATCATGTCCGTCTACGAGCTCGGCACCGGCATCGCCGAGGATCAGCGAGGGGAGCAGTTTGTGCTCGACGACTGGCCGGACAGCCGCGCCCTGCTGGCCGAAGGCACCGCCTACGGCGAGTACCGCCGCGACGACCCGGCCTGGAACCAGCGTGTCCGCGATCAGCTGGACGAGTGGGGATGGAAGACCTGGATCGCGCTGCCGCTGGTGGTCGAGGCCCGTTCGGTGGGCCTGATCGAGGTGGTCGACCACCAGACCGACGAGCGCTGGTCACCGCACGACATCGCCTTCTGCCAGACGATCGCCAGCCAGGCCGCGATGGCCGTGCGCAGCGCGCAGCTGCATGAGGGCCTCCGCCGGCAGGTGTTGCACGACCAGCTGACCGGCCTGCTCAGCCATCGCGGGCTGCACGAGCAGCTGGAGGCGAGCCTGGTCGCGGCCAACGCCGGCGGCGGCGAGCTGTCGGTCGTGGCCTTCGACCTGGACGGCTTCCGGGCGGTCAACGACCGCGACGGGCACGCGGCCGGCGACCTGGTGCTGCGCCGCGTGGCCGACGTGCTGCGCGAGGAGTCGCGCGACTGCGACATCGCCGCGCGCATCGGCGGAGACGAGTTCCTGCTGGTGCTGCCCGGCGTGGGCGGCGACGGCCCCGCCATCGCCGACCGCGTCGTC
>DASUHV010000092.1:0-9543 GCA_036273355.1 Gaiellales bacterium | reverse complement strand
CGCTCGACCCCGAGCGCTTCGACGTGGTGCCGGTGCAGATCGACCGCGGCGGTGCCTGGCAGATCGAGTCCTCGCCGCAGATGGCCCTGGAGCCCGGGGACAAGCAGATCGAGTCATCGGCCCGGCTGTCGCTGGAGCCCGGCGCCGAGAGCCGCTCGCTGGTGCCCACCGCGCCGGCCGGTCTGCCCGCTCCGGCCGGGATCGGCCCGATCGACGTGGTGCTGCCGATCCTGCACGGGCCCTTCGGCGAGGACGGCCGGCTGCAGGGGCTGCTGGACATGATCAACATCCCCTACGTCGGATCCGGCGTGGCCGCCTCGGCGCTGACCATGGATAAGGACAAGGTCAAGTACGTGCTGCGCGGCGTGGGCATCGCCGTGGCCGACCACGTGGTGCTGCGGAACCGAAGGTTCGGCGCGGCCGATGCGGAGGCGGTCGAGCGCCTCGGCTACCCCTGCTTCGTGAAGCCGGCCAACCTCGGCTCCAGTGTCGGCATCAGCAAGGTCACAGCGCCGGACGGTCTGGCAGCGGCGGTCGAGCTGGCCTTCCGGCACGACCGCACGGTGCTGGTCGAGGAGATGATCACGGGCCGCGAGGTGGAGCTGGGCGTGCTCGGGAACAGCGACCCGCTGGTCAGCCCGCCGGGCGAGATCGTGATCGCCAACGACTCCGACTGGTACGACTACTCGGCCAAGTACGACGAGGGCGCGATGCGCCTGCGGGTGCCGGCCGACCTGCCGGAGTCCGTCACCGCCGAGCTGCAGGACGTCGCCCGCCGCGCGTTCGAGGTCTGCGGGTGCAGCGGCATGGCCCGCATCGACTTCTTCGTCACGCCCAAGGATCGGGTGGTGCTGAACGAGATCAACACCATCCCCGGCTTCACCTCCACAAGCGTCTACGCGGAGCTGTTCGAGGCGATCGGCATCAGCTACCCCCAGCTGCTGGAGCGGCTGATCGAGCTGGCGCTCGAGCGGCACGCGGACGACCAGACGTACGACTACTAGGCGGATGTGGCGGAGACCACCCGCCCTTTGACAAGAACTCTTTCGAAAGATATCTTTCGAAGGATGGATGAGAAGCGCACAGTCCGGCTCACCGACCCGCGGGCACTGCGGGCGCTGGCCCACCCCACGCGGCTGCGGCTGGTCGGGCTGCTGCGCCGCGAGGGGCCGCTGACCGCGACGCAGGCGGGTGCGCTGATCGGCGAGGTGCCGGCCAGCGCATCGTTCCACCTGCGGCAGCTGGCCAAGTACGGGCTGGTCGAGGAGGCGGCGGGAGGGCGCGGCCGCGAGCGGCCCTGGCAGGCGACGGCGATGTTCACCAGCTGGTCGGGCGCGGGCGGCTCGCCCGACCTGGCCATCGCCGACCAGATGCTGACCGCGGTGGTGGCCGAGCGCTACGCGGAGCAGCTGCAGGCGTGGTTGGCCGCGAAGCCCGGCGAGCCGGTCGAGTGGCAGGAGGCGGCGGGGCTGGGAGACGTGCTGCTGTACGTCACCGCCGACGAGCTGAAGCAGATCGGCGAGGGGCTGGACGACCTGCTGCAGCCGTATCTCGACCGGGTCGGCGACCGCAGCAAGCGGCCCGACGGCGCGCGGCTCGTGAGCTTCATCCGGATGGCGCTGCCCACGGACGAACCGGATGCGCGTTGAGCTTCCCGCACGCCGCCTGATCCCGGAGCTGCTGGCCGAAAACGCCGCGTTCCGGGGTCTCTGGATGGCGCAGTCGATCTCGCTGGTAGGCGACCAGGTGTCGTTGCTGGCGCTGCCGCTGGTGGCGGTGCTGACGCTGCACGCGGGGCCGGCCGAGATGGGCTACCTGGTCGCCGCCGAGCTGGTGCCGAGCCTGCTGTTCTCGCTGCACGCGGGTGTCTGGGCCGACCGCCGCGGCGACCGGCGCGGGCTGATGATCGCAACCGACGTGGGACGGGCCGCGCTGTTGGCCACGATCCCGGTTGCGGCAGTGCTGGGCGTGCTGTCGATGACGCAGATGTACGTCGTCGCGTTTCTGGTGGGCAGCCTGACCGTGCTGTTCTGGGTCTCCTACAACGCCCTGTTCGTGGTGCTGGTGCCGCGCGAGCAGTTCGTCACCGGCAGCTCGCTGCTGAACGGCAGCCGAGCGGTGTCGTTCATGGCCGGCCCCGCCATCGGCGGCCTGCTGGTGCAGGCGTTGACGGCGCCGCTGGCGGTGGGCGTGGACGCCCTCTCGTTCGTGGCCTCGGCGCTGTTCATGCGCGGGATCAACTCGCCCGAGCCGGAGCCCGACCCGGACGCCGGCAGCGGTGGCGTCATGGCGGGGCTGCGGTTCATCGCCCGCAATCCGATCATGCGCGCCTCGCTGGGGGCGACGGCCACCGTCAACCTGTTCAACTTCATGTTCTTCGCGCTCTGGATCCTGTTCGCGACCAGGACGCTGCACGTGAACGCGGGCGCGCTGGGCCTGGTGATCGGCGCCGGCGCGATCGGCAGCGTGATCGGGTCGGTCGTGACGGGGGCCGTGCAGCGCCGGATCGGCGTCGGGCCCGCCTTCGCGGTCGGCTGCGTGCTGTTCCCGGCGCCGCTGATGCTGGTGCCCCTGGCGGGCGGCGCGAGGCCGCTGGTGCTGGGCATGCTGTTCCTGGCCGAGTTCTTCAGCGGCCTGGGCGTGATGATGCTCGACATCACGGGCGGGGCGATCTCGGCGGCGCTGGTGCCCGCGGCGCTGCGCTCACGGGTTGCCGGGTCATACATGGTGGTCAACTATGGCGTGCGCCCGATCGGCTCGCTGGCGGGCGGTCTGATGGGCGCAACGCTGGGTCTGCGGCCGGCCGTGTGGGTGGCCACCGTGGGTGCCGTCGCCGGCGTGCTGTGGCTGCTGCCCTCGCCGATCATGCGGCTGCGGGAGCTGCCCCAGGCGGCCGAGCAGCCGGCCGACTAGATGATTGATCGGTATCTCCGTGATGTCCTGGACGGCGAGAACCGAGTCTCGCAAGGACGCAGGGCGCGTCAATATCGGGAATATTGGCGCGACCGAGGACACAGCGAGACGACGGTTCGCAGCCGTAACCACCCAGGCCTGCGGCCGGCGTACACACCGTTTGAGTGGCCAGGCTCGCGGAAGATATCGATCGACCATCTAGGATTGGCGCATGGGCCACAATCGCAACCGTGAGCTGGGCGACCGGTGCGGGTTCTGCCTGACCTGCGGCTGGGGCCGCCGGTTCATGGACGGCGCCGGCGATGACCTGCCGTCGAGCTGCCCCGACTGCGGCGGCACGATCGTCACCGAGTGCCCTTCGTGCGGCGCCGCGATCGTGTCCATGATGGGCATCACGTGCCGCGAATGCGGCCACCCGCTGCGCGACGCCACGCTGTTCGGGATCGAGATCCGGCGCAAGCCCGAGAAGGTGGCCGCGGTTGACGCAGACCCCAAACTTCGCGATAACGTGAAGACGTCCCCTTGATGGTTTATGTCCTGATTGCATTCCTGGTGGGTGCCACGGCGTCCGCGCTGGTGATGGCAGCCCGTGAGCGCCGTCGCAGCATGCGGCTTGCGGCCGAGATCGACCGGCTGGAGGCCCAGGCGGCCGTGCTCGAGCGCCGCGACGGCGAGACCGGCCTGTGGAACAGCCGCCACTTCGTCGACGCGCTGACGCAGGAGATCGAGCGGTCGCGCACCTACAACCGCCCGGTCGCGCTGGCGCTGGCGTCGGTGGACGGGCTGGAGGAGGCCGGCGACGACGCCGAGCAGGTCCTGCGGGCGCTGGGCAGCTCGATCGGTGGCAGCGTGCGCGCGCTGGACGTCGCCTGCCGGGTGGGCAGCGCGGAGTTCGGCGTGATCATGGCCGAGACCGACAGCCGCAGCGCCTCGGTGGCCGCGGAGCGGGTGCTGCGTGCGATGGCCCGGGTGCGCTCACCGAACGGGCTGCAGCCGCAGGCATCGGTCGGCATCGCCTCCTGCCCGGCGCACGCAGACGGGTTCGACGAGCTGGTCGAGCGGGCCGGCTCAGCCCTCCGCAGCGCCCGTCGCGCGGTGCGGCGCGAGGAGGCCCGCGCCGGCACGGTGACCGTGTCGATGGCCGTCTGGGATGACGGCGACGAGTAGCCGGCTCCGCCTCGTCACACATCCTTGCATCGCTAACCCCCCGTCAGCAACTGGTAGGTCAGGCCCCGGCGCGGATCTCCGAGAAGTGGATCACCGTGACCGTGTCGTCCTCGGTCACCTCGCGGTTGTAGAGCTGGCCCAGGAAGTGCACGAACTCGTCGATGTGGCGCATCTCCGGGTTGTCGTGCTGGATCTCGCGCGGCGACACCTCGCGCAGCGGCTTCACCTCGACCTTGTCCACCACGGCGTCGAAGATCTTCTCGCGCACGCCGAAGCGTTGTCCGGCCAGCACACAGACGACCAGCCCCTTGCGGTACTTGCCGGACTTGTCACCGAGCCGGATGGTGGCCGTCTTGCGCCGGTGCCGGAGCTGGTCAGCCACGACCGGCGAGTAGAAGTTGAGGGCCTCCATCGGCGGCCATCATATCGAGTTGCGTGAGGTCGTTACAGACGACCACACGGGCTCGGTTACCCTGCGCTCTCGATGCGCAGGCTGCAGATGGTGATCTATCCGATCGTGTTCTTCGACGCGCTGCTGATGTTTGCGCTGGTACCGCTGTTGCCGGACTACGTGGACGCGCTTTCGATGAGCAAGGCCCAGGCCGGAGCCGTGATCGGCATCTACAGCGCGGCCACGCTGGTGATGGCGCTGCCGGCCGGGCGGGTGGCGGATCGCTTCGGCCCGCGTCGCATCACCATCGCCGGCGTCGCGCTGATGACCGCCTCCACGCTCGTCTACGCGTTCGCCCACAGCTTCTGGATGCTGCTGGCCGCCCGCGGGGGCCAGGGGACGGCCTCCGCCATCTCCTGGACGGCCGGCCTGGCCTGGCTGTCCAGCGGCACCCCGCCGGAGCGCCGTGGCGCCACCCTGGGCATGGCCATGACCTGCGGCAGCGTGGGCGCGCTGCTCGGCCCGGTGCTGATGGGACCGCTCAGCAGCTGGCTCGGCATCCGCACCCCGTTCGTGCTGCTGGCGGCGGTGGCGCTGGTGCTGACGGGCCTGGCCGCCTGGCCGGCCGACGTCCGCAGCACGTCCGCAGGGCAGGTCGGCTTCGTCGAGACGATCCGCCTGGCCGCGCGGTCGCGGCTGATGGCCTGCGCCGTCGTGGTGATGTCGCTGGTGGCCGTGGTCTCGGGCCTGGTCGAGACGCTGGTGCCGCTGCGGCTGGGCGACGCCGGCTACTCGGCGGCCGCGATCAGCCTCGTGCTGGGCCTGGCCGGGGTGCTGGCGGCTGCCACCCAGGTGACGGTCGGGCGCGCCTACGATCGCGTCGGCGGACTGCGCGTCGCCAGCCTGTCGATCACGGCCATGGTCGTGATGCTGGCGGTGCTGGCGGTGCCGCAGTCGGCCGTCGCCATCGCGATCATCTACGTCGTCGGGACGCCCAGCATCTCCGGCCAGTACGCGGTGGCCTTCCCGCTGGCCGCCGCCGGCGCGGATGAGGTGGGGCTGCCGCACGGCATTGTGCTGGGCGCCATGAACGTGTGCTGGGGGTTCGGGTTCTTCGTCGGCCCGGCCGCCGGCGCCGCCATCGCCCAGGCCAGCTCCGACCGCGTCACCTACCTGTTGGCGGCGCTGCTGGCGGCCTCAGCGCTGCCGGTGCTGCGGAGTTTGGCACTCGTGCCACAAGAGTGCCAAGAACCGGCTTGACGAGAGGCCGCGCGCTGCTATGATCGCTGTTGGCACTCCACATGTGCGAGTGCCAACGACATTCCCGATGGAGGTAGCATGGATCTGAAGCCTCTGGGCGACCGCGTCATCGTTGAAGTCCTCGATGAGGAAGAGACGACGATCAGCGGGATCGTCCTGCCGGATACGGCAAAGGAGAAGCCGCAGCGCGGCAACGTGCTCGAGGTCGGCCCCGGCCGATACGAGGACGGCAAGCTCGTTCCCCTTGATGTCACGAAGGGCGACGAGGTGATCTTTTCAAAGTACGGCGGCACCGAGGTCAAGGTGGGCGGCGAGGAGTACCTGATCCTGCGCGAGTCCGACATCCTGGCGAAGGTGGCCACCACCAAGGCCAAGACCAAGGCAAAGGCGTAGGAGACGAATGGCACACAAGGAACTGAAGTTCAATGAGGACGCGCGCCGCTCGCTCCAGCGCGGCGTTGACATCCTGGCCGATGCCGTCAAGGTGACGCTCGGCCCGAAGGGGCGCTACGTCGTGCTCGACAAGAAGTTCGGCGCGCCCACCATCACCAACGACGGCGTCACGATCGCGCGTGAGATCGAGGTCGAGGACGTCTTCGAGAACCAGGGTGCGCAGCTGGTGCGCGAGGTGGCCACCGCCACCAACGATGTTGCCGGTGACGGCACCACCACCGCCACCGTGCTGGCTCAGGCGATCGTCCGCGAGGGCCTCAAGAACGTCTCGGCCGGCGCCAACCCGATGGGTCTCAAGCGCGGCATCGAGGCTGCGGTCAACGCCGTGGTCGAGGACATCAAGTCGCAGTCCAAGGAGATCTCGGGCAAGGAGGACATCGCCCGGGTCGCCACCATCTCGGCTCGCGACCGCGAGATCGGCGACGTCATCGCCGATGCCATCGAGAAGGTCGGCAAGGACGGCGTGGTCAACGTCGAGGAGGGCCAGACCTTCGGCCTCGACCTCGAGTTCACCGAGGGCATGCAGTTCGACAAGGGCTACCTGTCCCCGTACATGATCACGGACTCCGAGCGCATGGAAGCCGTGATGGACGATCCCTACATCCTGATCGCGAACCAGAAGATCGGTGCCGTCAAGGACATCCTGCCCGTGCTCGAGCAGGTCATCCAGGCCGGCCGCCCGCTGCTGATCGTGGCCGAGGACGTCGAGGGCGAGTCGCTCGCGACGGTCGTCGTGAACAAGCTGCGCGGTACCTTCACCGCCGTCGCCGTCAAGGCGCCGGGCTTCGGTGACCGCCGCAAGCGCATGCTCGAGGACATCGCCATCCTCACCGGTGGCGAGGTGATCACCGAGGAGATGGGCCTGAAGCTCGAGAACACCTCGATCGCCCAGCTCGGTCGTGCCCGCAAGGTGGTCGTGGACAAGGACTCCACGACGATCATCGACGGTGCCGGCGGCAGCGAGGGGATCAAGGGCCGGATCAAGCAGATCAAGGCCGAGATCGAGTCGACCGACTCCGACTTCGACCGCGAGAAGCTGCAGGAGCGGCTGGCCAAGCTGGCCGGCGGCGTCGCGGTGGTCAAGGTTGGCGCTGCCACCGAGACCGAGATGAAGGAGAAGAAGCACCGCGTCGAGGACGCGCTGCAGGCCACCCGCGCGGCCCTCGAGGAGGGCATCGTGCCGGGCGGCGGAGTTGCGCTGCTGCACGCCATCAAGGCGGTCGACGCAACCAAGCTGGAGGGTGACGAGCGCACCGGCGCGATGATCGTCGAGCGCGCCCTGCAGGAGCCCCTCCGCCAGCTGGCTGCCAACGCCGGCCTGGAGGGCTCGGTTGTGGTGAACGACGTGCGGGCGGCCAAGGCCGGCCAGGGCCTGAACGTCGACACCGGCGAGATCGTCGACCTGGTCAAGGCGGGCATCATCGATCCCGCCATGGTCACCCGGTCGGCGCTGCAGAACGCGGCATCCATCGCCAAGAACATCCTCACCACCGAGGCAATCGTGGCGGAGGCGCCCGAGAAGTCCGCACCGGCGCCCATGGGCGGCGGTATGCCGGACATGATGTAGATCCGGCCACCGGAGCTACCGCAGACGAAACGGAGGGCCCGCTCAGGCGGGCCCTCCGTCGTTCTGCCTCACACGCACCGGCCCCCGACCGTACGTCAGGGCGTGAACGTGCGCGGCCCGAATGTGACGAACACGAGCGCGGTCAGCATCAGCGGGAACACCACCTTCACGACCGTGTCCACTCGCTCGTCCTTGCCCAGGTCGGCCAGCGCCCAGAACAGCGGGAACGCGACCATGCCAAAGCGCCCCATCGAGACGATCAGGCCGCCGCTGGTGGGCAGGATCAGCAGCAGGGCCGCGTAGATCAGGTACTCGGCCGGCAGCTTCAGCCGCCGCCACGCGTGGTACCAGAGGCCGCACCAAAGCAGCGTGAACGCGACGTGCACGAGGTAGCGCAGCTGGCCCCCATGGACCCCGTCCCAGAACCCCTTCGCCACCACCACCGGCAGCACCGACACGCCGCGGCCCCAGCCACGCTCCTGGGCGTGGAAATGTGCGAGCGGGTCACCGGTGCGCCAGTACAGGTAGCCGAAGAAGCCGAGCTCGGCGGCGGGCAGCAGCAGCAGCGGCACGTACGCGCGCAGGTCGAGGCCGCGCTCCCGGTAGCGCCGCCAGACCAGGGCAGGGAACAGCGCGATGCCCACGGGCCGTGCCAGCACCGCTGCCGCACCCGCCAGCGACGCCCACCACCAGCGCCCGTGCCAGGTGAGCGCGAAGGTGGCCAGCGCGCAGGCCAGGAACAGCGACTCCGCGTAGGGGAGGGCGAACACGAACGTCAGCGGGAAGATCGCCAGGTACAGCACGGTGCGCCGCGCCATGCGCTCGTCGTAGCGCTCCTGGGTCATGCGGTAGAGCAGGCACAGCGCCACGCCGAACAGCGCCGAGGAAAGCAGGGTGCCCCACAGCGTGATCGGCCCCGGCAGCCAGGTCAGCGGCGCCCACAGCAGCGGGTACAACGGGAAGAAGGCGGCGGTGTTGCCGTGGCCGATCGAGGGGTCGTAGCCGTGCTGGGCGATCCACCCGTACCAGGTCGCGTCCCAGTCGCCCAGCGACCGGAACAGCGGGTACCAGCCGAACCCGACGTCGTGCCGGCGCGACGTCCATCCCTGCATCGCCAGCACCACGTAGACCAACGCCCGGGTGCCGGCCCAGACCGCCAGCGGGTAGCCGAGGCCGTGCCAGAGCGGCCGGCCGGAACTGTCGTGCTGCAACGGCCGCTCCGCAACCGCGGTCACTCGGGCCATCCCTGGCGCCGCCAGAACCAGAGCACGCCGTAGAGCGCCGCGGTCGCGTAGACGAAGCCGATCAGCAGGTCGACCACGTAGTGGTTGGCGGTGTAGACGGCCGCGAAGCACTGGACGACGGGGTACAGGAACGCGACGTACGCGGTCCAGCGCCAGCGGGTGTTCCACACCAGGGTGGCGATGAACAGGAAGATCAGGAACGAGTAGCCGCCGTGCAGCGACGGGATGGCGGCGTAGGGGTTGCCGTCGACCAGGTGGTAGAGCGGCCCGGAGTCGGTGGGCAGGGGCGACGCCGCCGCCTGGGCTCCGGCCGGGTTGGCCAGGAACGGGATCAGGCCCTTCTCGGCCGCGGCCCAGGGCGGCGCCGCCGGGTACAGCGCGAACGTCAGCGCACCCGCGTAGCTGAGCGTCAGCAGCGTGGCTGCGAACCGGTAGAACAGCGCGCGGCGCTTCAGCCACAGCGCGAAGGCCAGCGTCGGCGGCACGATGAAGTGGATGCGGGTCGCGGCCGACAGGGCCTGGTCGTACCACATCAGGTGGCCGGTCCA
>DASUHV010000091.1:0-3948 GCA_036273355.1 Gaiellales bacterium | reverse complement strand
CTCGAGCTGCTGAACATCCTGATCGACCCCAACCTGCTGTTCCTGCTGTTCCTGGCCGGCATCGGCGGCCTCGCCTACGAGGTCTTCCACCCGGGCGTGATCCTGCCCGGGACGCTCGGCGCCGTGTGCCTGATCCTCGCGCTGTTCGGCTTCTCGGTGGTGCCGATCAACTGGGCGGGTGTGGTGCTGATCGTGCTGGGGGTGGCGCTGCTTCTGGCCGAGGCGTTCGTCGCCAGCCACGGGCTGATCGCGCTGTCGGGGGTGGTCGCGCTCTGCGCGGGCGGCCTGCTGCTGTTCCGCACCCCCGGATCGGACATCGGGGTGTCACCGTTCGTTGTGCTGACGATCGCCGTGCTGTTCGGGACCACGCTGGCGACGGTGGCGACCAAGGTGGTCGCGGCCCGCCACACGCCCGCAACCGCGATCGGCCTGACTGGCATGCTGGGCCGTGAAGCGGTGGTGCGCACGCCGCTGGCGCCGGTCGGAGAGGTGTACGTGGAGGGCGCGTTGTGGCAGGCTCAGGCCGACAACGGCCGCGCCGACGTGGGCGACACGGTGATCGTGCGCGGCGTGGACGGCCTGTTGTTGCACGTCGAGCCGGCACCGGCCGAAGTCCATTCAACCGAGGGAGCAGTCCAGTGATCGCCCTGATCGTGGTAGCCGTCATCATCGTCTTCTTCCTGGTCATCCTGGCCAACGCGGTGAAAGTGCTGCGCGAGTACGAGCGCGGGGTGGTGTTCCGGCTGGGACGCCTGCTGGGCGACCCCAAAGGGCCGGGCCTGTTCCTGCTGATCCCGATCGTCGACCGCATGGTCAAGGTCGACCTGCGCGTGGTGACCCTGGTGATCCCGCCCCAGGAGGTGATCACCAGGGACAACGTGCCGGTACGGGTGAACGCCGTGGCCTACTTCCAGACGGTCGATCCCAGCGCCTCGATCGTGAAGGTGGCCGACTTCGGGCTGGCGACGTCCCAGATCTCGCAGACCACGCTGCGCAGCGTGCTGGGGCAGCACATGCTGGACGAGCTGCTGTCGGAGCGCGACAAGATCAACCAGATCCTGCAGCGGATCATCGACGAGCAGACCGGGCCCTGGGGCATCAAGGTGAACATCGTCGAGGTGCGGGACGTCGAGATCCCCAGCGGGATGCAGCGCGCGATGGCGCGGCAGGCGGAGGCGGAGCGCGAGCGCCGCGCGAAGGTGATCGCCGCTGAGGGCGAGTTCCAGGCGTCGGCCAAGCTGACCGAGGCGGCGGCCGTGATCAGCGAGCACCCGATCGCGCTGACGCTGCGCTACCTGCAGACGCTGACCGAGATCGCCGGCACGAACGCGAGCACCACCATCTTCCCGGTGCCGATCGACCTGCTGCAGCCGTTCATGCCGAAGACGATGATCGAGGAGCCGAAGGAATAGCGCTCGACCTGCGCACCAACCCGCTGACGGGGGAGACGGTGCTGGTGGTGCCCGGTCGAGCCTCGCGGCCGGGGGCCACCGGCCGCACCACGCGCGTCGACGACGCCGAGCACTGCCCGTTCTGCGAGGGCCACGAGGCGATGACGCCACCGGAGACCGCGGCCTTCGGCCGGCCGGCCGGCGCGCCGGCAAACAGCCCGGGCTGGATCGTACGGGTGGTGCCGAACAAGTACCCGGCCTTTCCCGGCCACGAGGTTGTGGTGCACGGGCCTCTTCACGTGACCTCGCTGGGCGACCTCCCGCCGGCGGTGATGGAGACGGTGATGGAGGCCTGGCGCAGCCGCCGGGCCTCGCTGCTCGCGGGCGGAGCGGGTTACGTGCTGGCGTCGGTCAACGAGGGCGCAGCGGCCGGCGCGTCGCTCGACCACTCGCACTCGCAGCTGGTGCCGTTCCCCGATCCCCCGCCGCGGATCGTGCAGGAGGCTGCGGCGTTTCGGTGCGGCTGCCCGCTGTGCCCGCTGCCGGGAGCAGTCGTGCACGAGCAGGAGGGCCTGGTCGCCTTCTGCCCGCCGTTCGCGCGCGTGCCGTTCGAGACCTGGATCGCGCCTAGAGAGCATCGGTCACACGCGCCGCTGGACGCGGCGACAGGCCGCGCGCTGACCGACGCGGTCGCGCGGCTGCGCGGAGTGCTGGGGGCGGATCTGGCCTGGAACGCCCTGCTGCACGACGGAGCGTCGGGTGATGAGACGTTCCACTGGCACATCGAGCTATGGCCCCGGCTGACGGTGGCGGCCTCGGTCGAACTCGGCGCCGGCATCTGGGTGAACGTCGTCGATCCTGCCGCCGCGGCCGGCGAGCTGGTGACTGCGGTCGGCTAGACAGCGACGGCGGTCGGCGATCCTGCCAAGCGAGGCTGGGCGGCGCGCAGCTCCTGGTACTCGCGCGCGGCCGCGATCGCAGCGGTCAGGTTGAGTCCCTTGTCCTTGGCCTGCTTGATCAGCATCACCATCTCGACCGACCGGATGTCGTAGACCCGCTGCTTGTTCCCCTTGGTGGGGATGTCCGCCTTCGTCGTCCAGTAGTCGAGCTGCATCTTGGAGATGCCTGCCACCGCGCAGACCTGGCTCAGGTACAGCTCGAGCTGTGGAAGCCGATCGGCCACGTCGACGGGTTCGAGCAGATCAACCTGTTTCATCGCGTGCGCTACCCCTTTCGGGCAGAGTGGGAGGTGGTCAAAGTGGTATCGACCGCTTTGTTCCATCACGCGTGCCTGATTCCTTCCAATCGATGGGTAGGAATCAGATACGGGTGATGTCACTCACTCCGCGGGGTCGGGCGGTTCCGGCGATTCGGGGGGCTCGGGAAGGTCGTCATCGGCGACCGGCTCTCCAGCGTCGGCGCCGTCCTCGACCGACGCCGCCTGGGGCTCGGTAATCCGCGCGATGGCGGACACGTGATCGCCCTCGCGCAGGTTCATGACCCGCACGCCCTGCGTGGCGCGGCCCATCCGCGAGATGCCCTCGGCGGCGGTGCGAATCACGGTGCCGTCATGGCTGATCAGCACCAGGTCGTAGCCGTCCTTGACGATCATGGCTCCGGCCAGCCGGCCACGCGCCTCGGTGTAGCGGATCGTCAGCACGCCCATGGTGCCGCGGCCCTTGGCGGGATACTCCTCCACCCGCGTGCGCTTGCCGAAGCCGTTCTCGGTCACCACCAGCAGATCCTGGTCGTCGCGGGCGATCTCGACTGCGATCACCTCATCGCCTGACCGCAGCTTCATGCCGGACACGCCGGTGGTGTCGCGGCCCATCGGCCGCACATCGCGCTCCGAGAAGCGAACGGCGGACGCGTTGCGCGACACCATCAGCACGTCGTCTGAGCCGTCGGTCAGCCGCACGCCGACCAGCTCGTCGCCGTCGCGGATCTTGAGCGCGATGATTCCGTCGGCCTTGAGCACCGTGTCGTAGGCCTTGAACTCGGTCTTCTTGACGATGCCCTTGCGGGTCGCGAACAGCAGGTACTTGCCCTCGGCATACGTGCGCGTATCGATCACGGCCTTGACGTACTCGTCCTGGCGCAGCGGCAGCACGTTCACGAGCGCCCGGCCCTTGGCCTGGCGCGTGCCCAGCGGCAGCTCGTGCACCTTCACCCGGTAGACCTTGCCGACGGTCGTGAAGAACAACAGGTAGTCGTGGGTGGAGGCGACGAACAGGTGCTCGATGTAGTCGCCCTCCTTCAGATCCATGCCCATGACACCGATGCCGCCCCGCCCCTGGGTGCGATACGTGCCCAGCGGAAGCCGTTTGATGTAGCCGCTTGCCGTGATGGAGATGACCATGTCCTCCTCGGCAATCAGCTGCTCGAGGTCGATCTCGCCCTCCGCGGCGATGATCTCGGTGCGGCGGGGGTTGTCGACGCGGTTCTTGATCTCGAGCAGCTCCTCGCGGATCACGTCCATCAGCCGCTGCTCGTCGGCCAGGATCGCGCGCAGCTCGGCGATGCGCTCGATCAGGTCGTCGTGCTCGGCCTTGATCTC
>DASUHV010000090.1:0-2042 GCA_036273355.1 Gaiellales bacterium | reverse complement strand
GCTCTACATCAATCGCCTCACCGAGCGACGGGACACGCGCGGGGTGACGCTTTCCTACGGGGCGGTCGTCTACACCGAGACGGTCGTGGGCTACCAGCGCAAGTCGCTGCAGGACCACGAGGTCATCGACTTCGAGTCCCTGGACCTGCCGACCACCGAGTTCGACACGCGCGCGCTCTGGTACGAGCTGGACGCGCTCATCGCCGCCGAGGAGTTCCGCCGCGCTGCGCTGCTGGGTTCCCTTCACGCGCTTGAGCACGGCCAGATCGCGGTGCTGCCGCTCATCGCCATGTGCGATCGCTGGGACATCGGCGGCCTGTCGATTGACGCCCATCCCCAGACGGGCGGCCCGACGATCTTCATCTACGACGGCCATCCGGGCGGGGTGGGGATCACCCGCCGCGGCTATCAGGAGTTCGATCGGCTCGTCGGCGACGCCCAGCGGCTGATCGGCGAGTGCCCGTGCCAGTCGGGTTGCCCGTCGTGCGTGCAGTCGCCCAAGTGCGGCAACCTCAACGAGCCGCTGCACAAGGCCGGGGCGCTGGAGCTGCTGCGGCGCATGCGCGGAGCCTAGTCAGTATGGACGCGAGGGGCTGGCCCTCGTGTCGCAGGTTCGCGGGTTAGCTTCAGCGGTGTTGAGGGCCACTTTGGCCAGAGCCGCATACGACTGTGGAGGACCAGCCCGTGCCTGACGTTAGCTCCAGCCAGCCTGCTGATGTGCGCCTGTTTGTGGCGCTGGATGTGCACAAGCTCTCGATCGTCGCGGCGGTACTGCCGCCCCGCGGCGGTCGCCCAGAGGTGATGAGGATCGAGACGACCGAGAAGGCGATCCGACGGTTGATCACCAAGCTCGGCGGACGGGACGGTTTGGCGGTCTGCTACGAGGCCGGGCCGGGCGGGTTCGCGCTGTGGCGACTGCTCACATCGATGGGGGTCGCGTGCGATGTGGTCGCGCCGTCGCTGGTGCCGGTCCGCGCCGGTGACCGGGTCAAGACCGACCGGCGTGACGCCCAGAAGCTCGTGGCGCTCTACCGCGCCGGGCTGCTGCGCTTCGTGGCGCCGCCGACCCCGGAGACCGAGGGGCTCAGAGACCTGCTGCGCTGCCGCGACGACGTCCGCTGCGCACGCACCGCCGCGCGCCACCGCGTCAGCAAGCAGCTGCTCAGACACGGCTTGGTGTTCCGCGAGGGCAAGAAGTCCTGGACACTGACGCACCGCGCCTGGATCCAGCGACAGCGGCTCAGCGACCCGCTGGCGCATCTGGCGCTGGAGCAGATGCTGATCTATCTGGACGCGATCGACTGCCAGCTGCGCGCCCTCGACGCTCGCCTGGAGCAGATCGCCGGCGATGAGCGCTGGGCCTGGCAGGTCGACCGCCTGCGCGCATTTCGCGGGATCTCGACGCTGACCGCGCTGGGGCTGATCGCCGAGATCGGCGACTTCGCCCGCTTCAGCCACCCGCGCGAGCTCGCGTCCTGGCTGGGGATCACCCCCAGCGAGTACTCCAGCGGCGAGTCCCAGCACCGCGGGCACATCACCAAAAGCGGCAACCGCCACGCCCGACGGCTGCTGGTCGAGGCCGCCTGGCACTACCGTCACCGCCCGCGCCGACCCACCACCGGGCCCGATCCCAGCCCCCGCGCCTGGCAGGCGCAGCTCCGACTCTTTCACCGACACCAGCACCTCATCCAGCACGGCAAACGCTCCACCGTCGTCACCGTCGCGGTCGCCCGCGAGCTCACCGCCTTCTTGTGGGCCGAGATGACCGACCAACCACCACGAGAGGCCCTCACCGCCTGACCCATCATCGACCGCTGGGGGTCTGGCGACCGGCGCTGAAGCCCGGAGGACCCTCGACCGTTCTATGCGATCCCGACTCGCGACCCTAGTTCGAGGCAGCTCACGACCGGACACTGTCCTGCGGTCCCGACCCGCGCATCTCAGAGTGACAGTCGTCGTTGCCATCGCACCAGCCGTGGCCATGTCAGCACCGCTAAGACCGAGTACGCACGCGAGCAGCAGGATGACCCGCGATCGCCCTC
>DASUHV010000089.1:0-6206 GCA_036273355.1 Gaiellales bacterium | reverse complement strand
CATCCTGACGGCCTGAGCCTAGGCGCGGATCTCGAGCTCGTAGTCGAACTGCGTGAGCACGTCCGGCGCGCCGCCGGTGACGACCACCAGGTCCTCGAGCCGCACGCCGCCGAAGTCCTTGCGGTAGACGCCGGGCTCGACCGTGACCACGTCGCCGGCCGCCAGCGGCTCCTTGCAGCCGAGGCCCATGTACGGCGCCTCGTGCACCTCGATCCCGACCCCGTGCCCGAGGCCGTGGAAGAAGTCCTCGCCCAGGCTCTCGCCGTCCGCCAGCCCACGCTGGGTGCGGAAGCCGCCCGCTTCGATCGCGTCGCAGGCCACCTCCCAAGGCACGGTCCCGGCGACGCCGTCGGTGATCGCCTCGGTGCTGCGCTTGAGCGCGTCGAGCACGGTGGCGTGCATCACGCGCAGCCGCTCCGGCGCCTCGCCGAAGCAGAAGGTGCGGGTCATGTCGGCGCAGTACCGGCTGGCAGCGTGGCGCGGGAAGATGTCCACGATCACCGGCTCGCCGGCGTGGATCGGGCCGCTGCCGAGATCGTGCACCAGCGCGCCGCGAGGGCCGGCGCCGACCAGCGGCGGCTCGCCCTCGCAGCCGTGCTCGCGCAGGGTCTCCACGATCGCATCGCGGACGCGTTGGCACGTGACCTGCTCGCCGCCGGCCATCAGCACGCCCGACTCCTGCGGCGTTGCCGAGCCGAGCAACTCCCGCACCGAGCGGAAGGCCTGCTCGGTCGCCCGCTGGGCGACGTTGATCGCGGCCAGCTGGGCAGCGTCCTTGCTGCGCCGCCGCCGCTCGAACAGGTCGCGGTCGGGGGTGACCGTGTGGCCCTTTCCGCGCAGGTAGTCGGCCAGGCTGACCGGGAACGAGGGTGGGACGACGACGGCCTGGGCGCCGGCCCGCTCGAGCACCCGCCGCACGACCTCCATCTCGGCGTCGTGGTAGCTCCAGCCCTTTGCCATCAGCTCGCGGCCGCCGAACTCGTCGTCTGTCCAGACATCGCTGGCACGTGAGTCGCGGCGGATCACGTCGGCTTCGAGCACGCTCGCCACGATCACACGCTGCCCGTCCAGCTCGAGGTAGGTGAACGGGTCGACCACGGCCACTCCGGTGGCGACGAACATGTCCGCGTCGCGATGCGAATCCGCATGAATAAGCAGGTTGTCAGTCATGGCGGCAACCTACCACGCAGGCTACGGTTGGCCCGTGGACGACGAACCCCGCGACACGATCGCCGCCGTGGTGCTGGCCGCGGGCGAGGGCCGGCGCTTCGGCGGCCCCAAGCAGCTGCACCTGATCGAGGGCATCACGATGCTGGAACGGGTGCTGATCGCGGTGGAGCGGTCCGGGATCGCCACCCGGCTGGTGGTGCTCGGCGCGCGCGCCGAGCAGATCACGGCGGACGTGCCCCTGCACGGTGCGGTCGCCGTCGTGGCACCGCGCTGGGCGGACGGGCAGGCGGCATCGCTGAGAACGGCCCTGGAGGCGTTGCCGGATCAGTTCGACGAGGCGCTCGTGGTGCTGGGCGACGGCCCAGGGCTCGACCCGCGGGCGATCCGGCGCACGGTGGCGGCCGGGCACGGCGTTCGCGCGGCGGACTATGGCGCCGGACGCTCGCACCCCGTGGTGCTGCCCCGCGCCTGCTGGGCGGCGCTGCCCGCGACCGGGGACACGCCCGCACGCGACCTCGAGGCGAGGCTGATCGACTGCCGCGGGCTGCCCGAGCCCGGCGACGTGGACTACGCGGCGCCCTGACCGCGGCAGTGCAGCCGCACCCGCTCGACCAGCCCCTCCGGCACCGGATCGCCGCAGCAGACGGTCTTCACGGTGTCGCGCAGCTGGGCCTCGAAGTGGTAGCGCTCGCGGCAGTACGCGCAGGTGCCGAGGTGCTGCTCGATCATCGATACCTCATCCGGCGTCAGCTGCCGGTCGAGGTAGGGCTGCAGCTGGCTCTCGACGCCCAGACATGGATCAAGGCTCATGACGCGTCCTCCGATGCTCTGCTTGCCAACGCTTGCTTGAGGGCACGGCGTCCGCGATGCAGCCGCGACATGACCGTGCCGATCGGAATGCCGAGGATGTCCGCGGCGTCCTGGTAGCTGAAGTCCCCGATGTCGACCAGCACCACCACCTCGCGGAACACGGGCGGGATGTCGCCCAGCGATTCGGCGATGGCACCGCCGGAGAGGCGGTTCAGCACCGCCTCCTGCGGCTCGGCGCCGGCCTCGGAGAGGTGGTTGTAGAGGTAGTACTCGGACGTGTCCTCGAACGACTCCTGGGCCGGGCGACGGCTCTGCTTGCGGGCCTCGTCGAGGAACACGTTGCGCAGGATGGTCGCCAGCCAGGCCGCGAGGTTGCTGCCCGGCCGGTACCCGCGCCAGCCGCGGAACGCCCGCAGGTAGGTCTCCTGCACCAGCTCCTCGGCGGTCTGCTGCGAGCCGCTCAGCCGCAGGGCGATCCGGTACAGCTGGTCGGCGTGCTCGAGCGCCTCCTCCTCGAAGTGGACGCGGTCGCGCGCCTCCGCCGCCCGTCCGGCGGCGGCCGTCGGCTCCGCCTGATCGGAAGGAGGATCGGCCACGAGTCCCACGCTATCAGCAACCAGCAACATCCGAATCGGTCAACGTCGCTGACGCCCGCATATTCCCCACGGCAAGTTTTAGTCACTTGAGCTAATATGCGCGGGCCGTGATCCGAGACGACCATCACGCGGTCGACCTGCTCGTTGCCGGTGCCGGCCTGGCGGGCCTCCACGCGGCTCTGCAGGCGGCCGAGCTGGGTGCACGCGTGACGCTGGTCAGCAAGGGATCGCTGCAGTCGTCGAACTCGTTCTACGCCCAGGGCGGCGTCGCAGCCGCGATCGGGCCGGATGACGACCCGTCACAGCACATGGCCGACACGATGCTGGTGGGACGTGGGCTCTGCGATCCGCGCGCGGTCGAGCTGCTGGTGTCCGATGCCCCGGACCGGATGGCAGACCTGGAGCGGATGGGCGTCCCGTTCGACCGCGACGGGGACGGCCACCTGGCGCTGGGCCGCGAGGGCGGCCACGGCCGCCGGCGGATCCTGCATGCGGGTGGCAGCGCCACGGGCCAGCACATCGCCGAGGTGCTGATCGCCCGCGTGCGCTCCCAGCCGCTGATCAGCGTGCTCGAGCACACGGCGATGCTGGAGCTGATCGCCGACGGCGGCGGCTGTGCCGGGGCATGGGTGATCGGCCACGACGAGCTGCGGCCGCTGCGCTCGCGGATGACGCTGATCGCCACCGGCGGCGCCGGCGCGCTGTACGCCCGCACCACCAACCCGCCTGGAGCGCTCGGCGACGGCATCGCGATCGCACGCCGGGCCGGAGCGACCATCTCGGACATGGAGTTCGTGCAGTTCCACCCGACGGCGCTCGCGGTCGGCGACCGGGCCTTCCTGATCTCCGAGGCGGTGCGCGGCGAGGGCGCCCACCTGGTCGACGAGCGCGGCCGGCGGTTCATGCTGGACGTGCACGCCGACGGCGAGCTGGCGCCTCGCGACGTCGTGGCCCGGGAGATCCAGAACCGCCTGGCCGGCGGAGACGTCAGCTACCTGACGCTGGGCCATCTGGACGCCGCCGCTGTGCGCGACCGCTTCCCGAACCTCGTCGAGGGCGCTGCGCGAGCCGGCCTCGACCTGACCCGCGACCGGCTGCCGGTCTCGCCGGCGGCGCACTACCTAATGGGCGGGATCGCCACCAGCCTGGACGGCGCCAGCGACATCGCCGGCCTCTACGCCGTGGGCGAGTGCGCGTCCAGCGGTGTGCACGGCGCGAACCGGCTGGCGTCGAACTCGCTGCTCGAGTGCTTCGTCTTCTCCCACCGCGCGGTCGCGGCCGGGCTGGACGCCGCGCCGGTTCAGGTGGAGACCGACCCGCCAGGGCAACCGCTGGCCCGCTCGCCGCTGGCCGAGCTGCGGCGCCGGATGTGGAGCGATGCCGGCCCGCTGCGCGAGGCCGCCGGGCTGGAGCGGATGCTGGAGTGGCTCGCCGACCAGCCGGCCTCCAACCCACGTGACGTCGCGCAGCTGATCGCCGCCGCCGCGCTGCGGCGTCACGAGAGCCGTGGCGCCCACGTGCGGCTCGATTTCCCTTCCGAAGACCCCACCCTCGCCCACAGGATGCCGTGCCCGGCCCAGCCCCAGACAGTGTGATCGCCCGCGCCCTTGCCGAGGACGTCGGCAGCGGCGACGTCACCACCGACGCGATCGTGCCCGCCGATCTGCGCGGCAGCGCCGATGTCGTGGTGCGCGAAGCGGGCGTCATCTGCGGGCTCGACCAGGCGTTCGCGGTGCTGCTCGAGCTCGACCCAGAAGCTCGCATGGAGCGGCTGGCCGCGGACGGCGATCGCATCGAGCACCCGCCCCATGTGGTAGCCAGGCTGCACGCGTCGGTGCGGGCGCTGCTGACCGGCGAGCGCACCGCGCTCAACCTGCTGCAGCGGATGTCCGGCATCGCCACGACCACACGGCGCTACGCCGACCTGGTCGCCGGAACCGGCGTGCAGCTGCTGGACACGCGCAAGACGGCCCCCGGCCTGCGGGCGCTGGACAAGCACGCCGTGGCCTGTGGGGGCGGCTCCAACCACCGCGCCGGGCTGCACGACGCTGTGCTGATCAAGGACAACCACGTGGCGATCGCCGGAGGCGTGCCGGCCGCGGTCGAACGCGTCCGCCTGCGCCATCCCGGGCGCCCGGTCGAGGTCGAGGTCGACACGCTCGACCAGCTGCAGCAGGCGCTCGACGCCGGCGCCGACGTGATCCTGCTCGACAACATGCCGCCCGCGCAGCTGCGCCGGGCGGTGGCAACGACGGCCGGCCGGGCACGCCTCGAGGCGTCCGGCGGCATCACCACCGACACCATCCGCGAGGTGGCCGAGACCGGGGTCGACGCGATCTCGGTGGGAGCGCTCACGCACTCGGTGCGCGCGCTCGACATCGCACTGGAGGTACCACCATCAGCATCCTGACCGAACCCGATATCGAGACCATGCAGGACGAGGTACGCGCGCTGGCACGCGAGCGCAACGCCGTGATCCTGGCCCACAACTACCAGGTCGCCGAGGTGCAGGACGTGGCCGACTACGTCGGCGACTCCCTGGGCCTGTCGCAACAGGCGGCGGCCACCGACGCCGACGTGATCGTGTTCGCCGGCGTGCACTTCATGGCCGAGACGGCCGCCATCCTGGCACCCGAGCGCACCGTGCTGATCCCCGACCTGGAGGCGGGGTGCTCGCTGGCGGCCAGCATCGACGCGGAGGCGCTCGAGCGCTGGAAGCAGGAGAACCCGGGCGCGGTCGTTGTCAGCTACGTCAACACCACGGCCGAGGTGAAGGCGCTGTCCGACTACTGCTGCACGTCGGGGAACGCGCGCGCCATCATCGAGGCGGTGCCCGAGGACCGCGACATCCTGTTCTTGCCGGACATGTTCCTCGGCGCCTACCTGGAGCGGCTGACCGGCCGGCGCATGAAGATCTGGCCGGGCGAGTGCCACGTCCACGCCGGCATCCGCCCGCAGGACGTCAGCCGCATGATGGAGGAGCGGCCCGAGACCGACCTGCTGATCCACCCGGAGTGCGGCTGCGCCAGCCAGTGCCTGTACGCGGCTGCGCACGATGCCAAGCTGGCCGAGACCACCCACGTGCTGTCGACCGAGGGGATGGTGCGCCACGTGACATCCTCGAAGCGCAGCGAGTTCGTGGTGGCAACCGAGACCGGCATCCTGCACCGGCTGCGCAAGGAGGCGCCCGACAAGCGGTTCTACGCGATGTCGGAGCGGGCGGTGTGCCGCTACATGAAGCAGATCACCCTGCCCAAGCTGCGGGACAGCCTGCGGGAGATGCAGTACCCGGTGACCGTCCCCGACGAGGTCGCCGCGCGGGCGCGCGGCGCGATCGAGCGGATGGTGGAGATCGTGTGAGCAGAGCGCCGGTCACGCTCGTGCTCGTCCCGACCGAGCTCGAGGCGCGGCGGCTGGCGCTCACGCACGCGCCGCTGGAGCTGTGCGGGTTCGGCCTGGCCCGGGCCGGCGTGGGCGCGATGCACGCGATCGCCCGCCACCGGCCACAGCGAGTGGTGCTGGCCGGGCTGGCCGGGAGCTATGACGCCGAGCTGGCCCCGATCGGAGCCGTGCTGGCCCCCGCGCGGGTGCGCTGCCACGGCGTCGGGGTCGGCGACCAGACGCCGGCCG
>DASUHV010000088.1:0-16948 GCA_036273355.1 Gaiellales bacterium | reverse complement strand
TCGCCCAGCCGCTCGCGCAGCGTCTGAGCGTCGGCCAGCGCCTGGCAGGGGTGGTGGAGGTCGGTGAGGCCGTTGACGACGGGCACGCAGGCGGCGGCTGCCAGCGCCTCCACCTTCGCGTGCGCCCCGGCCCGGATCATGATGGCGTCGACGTACCGTGACAGCACGATGCCCGTGTCCTCGATCGACTCGCCGCGTCCGAGCTGCATCTCGGATGCCGACAGCACGACCGCGGTGCCGCCGAGCTGGCCGATGCCGACCTCGAACGAGACGCGGGTGCGGGTCGACGCCTTCTGGAAGATCATGGCCAGCGTGCGGCCGGGCAGCAGCCGGTGCGGGACGCCGCGCTTCTGCAGCATCTTGAGGTGATCGGCGAGATCGAGCAGCTCGATCAGCTGGTCGCGGTCGAGCTGGTCGACCGAGAGCAGGTCGCGGCCGGCGAGGCCGGCCGGGGTGGGGGCGAGCAGGGCCATGGACGCAAAAGTATGCCACAGATATGCATGAATATGCAATGCGGTACGATCGGTCGATGCCCGGGATCGCGCTGGCAACCGACCGGCGAGAGCAGTTCGTCGACGTGACCGAGGCGGTGGCCGCGGCCGTTGCCGAGCTGGGCGTGACCGACGGCGCGGTGTTGCTGCACGTGCCGCATACGACGGCGGCGGTGACCATCAACGAGGGGTTCGACCCGGATGTGGCCGCCGATGTCGTGGACGTTCTGGCACGGCTGGTGCCGCGCGATGACGGCTACGCGCATCTCGAGGGCAACTCCGACTCGCACGTGAAGTCGATCATGGTCGGTTGTTCCCAGCTGCTGGGGGTGGCCGGCGGCACGCCGGTGCTGGGGCGCTGGCAGCGCATCTTCTTCTGCGAGTTTGACGGCCCGCGGCAACGGCAGCTGCTGGTGCTCCGCGTCTGAGCGACCGAAATCGGCCCCCCGTTTCGGGGGATGCGGTATAGCCCACAATCGGCGATAACGCGAGCAGGAGCTCGTCGGCTCCGCTCCCTCCCCCCGAGGTGCACCATGGTACGACGCGGATCCTCCCTTCCGCGCCGACATCGCGTGGTACTGCTGCTGGCTCTCGTGATCGGCCTGGTAGCCGCTGCGCCTGCCTACGCGATGCCCTACGTGCCGCACGTGACGCGACCGGCGTCGCACGCCACCACGAAGCTGACCGTGAAGATGGTGCGGAAGCCGGCGGCCTACGTGCACGTCACCAGGGCCGCGTTCTCGTGGCGGCACACCGGCACGGTGCGCCGCACCTCGTGCAAGCTGGACACCCGCAGGGCGACGTCGTGCAGGCACGGCAGGATCAGCTACCGCAACCTCGCGGCCGGCCACCACACGTTCGTGCTGACGGTGAAGGGCGCCTCGTCGCGCCGCACGATCACGATCAGGTGGCTGGTCGACCTCGATGCTCCGCTACCGCCCACGTCCGTGCTGGGCGGTTCCACGTCGTGGAGCAGGACGCCGGTGACGCTGACGGCGGCCGGAGGCAGCGACGCCACCAGCGGGCTGGCCGGCTACCAGTACCAGGTGTCGGTGAACGGCGGCGCGTGGCGCTCCCCGGTGCTGCGGAATCCGGCGGCCATCGGCATCGAGGGGTCGTCGATCGTGCAGTTCCGAAGCGTCGACAGGGCCGGCAACACGTCGAGCTGGGTGCCGTCCGTTTCCGGACCCGACAACACGGTCAACGTCGACTCCACGCCTCCGGCCGCGCCGACGCTGACGGGAGGGTCGCCGGTCTGGCAGGACGTGGCCTCGGTGACCGTGAACGCGAGCGGCGGAGCGGACAGCGGTTCCGGGTTTGCGGGCTTCGGCTACCGCCTCTCCACGGACGGCGGCACCACCTGGAGCCCGGAGGTTTCCGGAACAGGGGTGACCGTGTCGGCCGAGGGCTCGACGCTGGCGCGCTTCCGGAGCTACGACGTGGCCGGCAACGCGTCGCCGTGGGCCACGGCCACCGTCATGATCGATCGCGCCGACCCCACCGACCCGGTGGTCAGCGGCGGGTCGCCGGCGTGGCAGAGCGTGACGTCCCTGCACCTGACGGCGGCCGGCTCGGCCGACACGGGGTCGGGCATCGCCGCCTATCAGCGGGAGACGTCCACCGACGGCGGGCTCACCTGGTCGGCGCCGGCGAACGCGGCCGGCCTGACGGTGACCTCGCAGGGCGAGACGCTGGTGCGGTTCCGTGCGGTCGACGTGGCCGGCCGGTTCAGCAACTGGGTGACGGGGATCGCGCGCATCGACCGCACCGCTCCGGTCAAGCCGACGCTGACGGGCGGGTCTGCGGCGTGGCAGGACTTGGCGTCGGTCGACGTGGCGGCGACCGGGTCGACGGACACGGGTGGCTCCGGCTTCGACCACCTCAGCTACCGCACGTCCACGGACGGCGGCGCGACCTGGGGTGCCGAGACGACGGGGACGCAGGTGACGGTGTCTAGCGAGGGTGCCACGCTGGTGCAGTTCCGGGGGCGTGACTTCGCCGGGAACCTGACGCCGTGGGTGAGCGCGTCGGTCAACATCGACCGGGCCGATCCCACCGACCCCGTGGTCGCGAACAGCTCGACCACGTGGCAGAGCGTGGCATCGATCAACCTCGTGGCGAGCGGCTCCACCGACTCGCCGGGCTCGGGCATCGCCCGTTACGAGCGGCAGGTATCGACGGACGGCGGCGCCACCTGGGGCGCGACGTCGACCGGTGCGTCGCGGCTGGTGACGGCCGAGGGCGAGACGCTGGTGCGGTTCCGCGCGGTGGACGTGTCCGGCAAGACCAGCAACTGGGTGGTCGCGACGGCCCGGATCGATCGCACCAAGCCGACCGACCCGAACGTGAGCAGCGCCGGCGCCGGCTGGCAGAACACGACGGCGCTGCCGCTGAGCGCGTCCGGGTCGAGCGACAGCGGCGGCTCCGGGCTGGTCGGATACCAGAGCGAGATGTCCACGAACGGGGCGCCGTACACGTCGCCGGTGCTGGGCGCGAGCCTGTTCGTGACCACCGACGGCGTGACGGTGGTGCGGTTCCGGGCGATCGACGGGGCGGGTAACACGTCGGCGTGGAGCCAGGTGACGGCGAGGCTGGATTCGTCGCCGCCGTCGGGTCCGACCGTGACGGGAGCCTCGCCGGGGTGGGTGAACTCGGCGTCGGTGGTGGTGACGGCGGCCGGATCGGCCGACCTCTGGAGCGGCCTCGGCGCCTACCAGTCGCAGACGTCCACGGACGGCGGGGTGCTGTGGTCGCCGCTCGTGTCGGGCAGTCAGGTGACGGTGAGCGGCGAGGGATCGACCGTGGTGCGGTTCCGGGCCACGGACAAGGTCGGGAACACGTCGAACTGGGTGTCCGTGACGGTCAAGATCGACCGCACCAAGCCCAGCGCGCCCGTCACGGTGGTCGGCGGCTCGGCGGCGTGGCAGAACGTGGCGTCGGTGACGGTGACCGGAGCCGGGTCGGCGGATCCTGTGGGTGGAGCGGGGCTGTCGGGGTACCAGACGCGGACGTCGCCGGACGGGGTGACGTGGTCTGCGCCGGTGGCGGGTGCCTCGGCCACGATCTCGAACGAGGGCCTGACGTACGTGCAGGTGCGGTCGGTGGACGGTGCCGGGAACGTGTCGGACTGGGCGCCGGCGGCGCCGACCACAGGGAGCACGGTCAAGATCGACCGGACGAACCCGACGGCGCCGACGGTGACGGGTGGCTCGGCGAGCTGGCGGACGAGCACGCCGGTGACGGTGTCGGCGGCGGGCAGCACGGATGCGGGCAGCGGGATCCTCAGGTACGAGTACGAGACGTCGACGAACGGCGGGGTCAGTTGGCTCGGCCCCACGACCGGAGCGTCGGTGCCGGTCTCGAGCGAGGGGCAGACGCTGGTGCAGTTCCGGTCGGTGGACAACGTGTTCCGGGTGTCGCCGTGGGTGCAGGCGCAGGTGCGGATCGACACGGTGAAGCCGAGCGTCCCGGTGGTGTCGGGCGGCAGCCTGACGTGGAAGAACGTGGCGCAGATCGCGATCTCCGCGTCGGGGTCGACCGACCAGGCGGGTGGGTCGGGCTTTGCGGGCTACCAGTACCAGGTGTCGACGAACGGTGGGGCGACGTGGACGGCGGCGGCGGCCGGCAGCACCTACACGGTGCTGAATGAAGGGGAGACGCTGGTGCAGTTCCGGTCGGTCGACAACGCCGGCAACGTCTCGCTCTGGACGCCGGCCGTGAATGGGGCCACGAACACGGCACGGATCGACCGCAGCGCCCCGAGCGCGCCGACGGTGACGGGTGGCGGCGGCGCGACGAACTGCGCCCGGCGGAAGACGGTGTCCGCGTCGGGCAGCAGCGACGGGGTCGGGTCGGGGGTGGCGCACTACCAGTACCGGGTGTCGGCGGACAACGGCGTGACGTGGGGCGTGACGACGTCGGGATCATCGGTGCGGCTCGCGACGCGCGGTGTCTACGTGGTGCAGTTCCAGGCGGTGGACAACGTCGGGCTGTTGTCGGCCTGGGCACCGGCCACGCCGGTCACGGCGAACACGGTCTGTATCCGCTGACGCCGCGCAGGCGGCGCATGACGGTCGACGGGTCGAGGCCGGCCGCGGCGCCGATCTCGCGCAGCGAGTAGCCGGCTCCGCGGGCAGCGGCCAGGTCGGGCAGCACGGCGGCAAGGAGCGGGCGGGTGGGAGGCTCCTGCTCGACCAGCCGGCGGAAGCGGACACGGGCCTCGTCGATGCCGAGGTGGGCGTCGAACAGGGCCATGATCAGGTCGAGGGTGACGTGCGACGGGCGCGGCGAGACGCCGAGCGCCATCGGGTAGGTCGACCACGGCCACAGCTCGGCGCGATCGCAGAGTCCGGCCCGGAGCGGATTGGCGGCGATGTAGCGGGCCGCCTCGATGATGGCCTTGGCGCCGGCAACAGGGGACGCCCAGTAGCGATCCTGGAACAGGTGGCCGTCGACCTGGTGGGTGGCGTTGAAGCGGGCGGCGTAGACCCCGTTCAGCCAGTGCATGCCCTTGCCCAGATTCGCGTTCGGCGTCTCGATCAGTAAGTGGTAGTGGTTCCCCATCAGGCAGTAAGCGTGGTAGCGGAACCCGAACCTGGGCAGGGTGTCGGCCATCATCTCGAGGAACAGGCGGCGGTCCTGGTCAGTCTCGTAGATGGCCTGGCGTCTGTTGCCTCGCTGAACAACGTGGTAGATGCCACCGCGGCAAGGGGTCCGGCGTCTGCGCGACATGCCGGCCAGCCTACGGCCGCCGGCTGCCACGAATCACCTCCCGGCCGATCACAACTCCGCGCCAAGGGTGCGACGCAACACGTGCGTCTGGCACCGGTGTTGCACGAATTCCGATAGCAAAACGGGGTCGCCGCCTCGAAATTCGTAGAATTCGGGCGCTTTTTCTACGAAATTCGTAGAATCGGGCGCAACACCGGTGCCAGGCGCCGGTGTTGCATCCGCGGGTGCGCGGCGGCGGGGGTGGAGCGCGAAGCTAGGCGATGATGCCGTGCGCGAGAGCGATGGCGCAGGCGACCGCAAACAGTGCGATCAGCAGATTGACGGGACGCATGGTGCCGGGTCGGGCGGCCTGCGCTTCGGTGGTGCGAGGGGGCATGAGGCTGGGACTCTCCTGAAAGGCGATGGACGGATGCAGCATCGGGTCACATGCCCTATCGGCGCTTCGTCGTCTTGAGGTAACCGGTATCCCGCAATTCGTTGGCCGGCGGTACGCCTGGGTCGTCGATCTGCGTGCGTGGCCGCACCGCGCCGATCCCGTACCTGACCCACCGCAGCGCCAGGATCAGCGCCCCCACCAGCGACGTGGCCGTGCCCACCGCGAAGAACGCGACCCCCAGCGCGATCGCCTGCTCCGCCGTCGTCGAGTCGTGCAGGAACGACACGAACACCGCCTCGCGCACCCCGATGCCGTTCAGCGACACGGGCAGCACCAGCGCGGCGAACAGCACCGGCCCCGTGGCGTAGATCTCCGTGATCGGCACGTCCAGCCCCAGCGCCTTCACCAGCATCCAGATCGTCCCCACCCGCACGACCTGGACCGCCAGCGCCAGCCCGAACACCGCCGCCAGCGCCGCTCGCTGTTCGCGGTACCCGTGCAGCGCCTCGTAGAACCGCTGCCCCGCCGCCAGCCGCTTCTCGCCCACCCGCGGCTCCAGCACGCGCGCGGCCAGACCACGCAGCCGCGCCGAGAACAGCAGCCCCAGCACCAGCAGCGCCGCGAGCCCGAACGTCGTCTCGGCCGCTACTACCTCCGGCCCCCCGGCCGAGTGCCCGCCCGCCGCGTACGCCAGCACCGCAAGCCCCACCAGTGACACGACACCCACCAGCCGGTCGATCAGCACCGACGCCACCGCCTCCGGCCCGTCGTGCGTGCGCCGTCCCAGCTCCACCGCCCGCACCGCGTCCCCTCCCACCGCCGCCGGCAGGAACTGTCCCAGGAACAACGCCACGAAGTACGTCCGCACCAGCCACCAGAACGGTGCGACCATGCCCTTCGCGCGGATCAGGATGCTCCAGCGCCACGCCATCACCGGCACCGTTGCCACGTTCACGGCCATCGCCAGCGCCACCCACCTCAGATCCGCCTGCGATAGCGTCCGCCAGATCTCGCGCGGGTCCGTAAACCACAGGAGCGCCGCCAGCAGCACCGCCGAGACGACCGCTCCGGCCGCCACCCGCGTGCGCCGGCTCATCGCGTGAACGCGGCGTGAAGCTTGCGGAGCGCCGCCAGCACGTCGTCCACGTCCTGCTCCGTGTGCGCCCCTCCCAGCGGCAGCGACAGCACCGTCTCGCCCGCCGCCTCCGTCGCCGGCAGCGACACCGCGGCCAGGTTCTCCCGGTACCACGTCAGCGTATGCACCGGCAGGAAGTGCAGCCCGGACGCGATGTTCTCGGCCGTGAGCGCCGCCGCGTACCGATCCCGGTCCCCGCCCGCCGCGTCCGGGTCGATCCGCACCACGTACAGGTGGTGCGCGTGCCGCCCGAACGGCGAGCGCCCGATCGGCTCGATCCCGGCCAGCCCCTCCAGTCCACGGTCGTACCGCTCCACCAGCGCCGTCCTGCGCCTGTGCATGTCGTCCAGCCGGTCGAACTTGGGCAGCGCCACTGCCGCCTGCAGGTCCGCCAGGTTGGCCTTGAACCCCGGCACCGTCACGTCGTAGTGCCCGAGGCTCCGCGACAGCTGCCGGCGCCACGGATCGCGCGTGATGCCCTGCGACCGCAGCAGCCGCAGCTGCTCCGCCGCCTCCTCAGACCTGGTCGTGATCACTCCGCCCTCGCCGCCCGCCAGGCTCTTGGTCGCGTACAGCGAGAAGCACGTGAAGTCCCCGATCGATCCCACCTTGCGATCGCCCACCGTCGCCTCGACCGCGTGCGCCGCATCCTCGATCACCAGCAGCGAGTGCTCGCGCGCGATCGCGCACAGCGCGTCCATGTCGCACGGCCCGCCCGCGAAGTGCACCGGCAGCACCGCCCGCGTGCGCGGCCCGACCAGCGCCCGCACCGCGTCCGGGTCGATGTTCAGCGTGTCCGGATCCACATCCGCGAACACCGGCGTTGCCCCTGCGTGCAGCACCGCATTTGTCGTCGCCGGCCAGGTGAACGACGTCGTGATTACCTCATCGCCCTCGCTCAGCCCCGCCGCCACCATCGCCAGGTGCAAAGCCGCCGTGCACGAGGAGGTCGCGATCGCGTGGCCCGTTCCCACCCGCGCCGCAAACCGCTCCTCCAGCTCCTGCGTCCGCGGCCCGCTGGTCAGCCAGCCCGACCGCAGCGTCTCGATCACCGACGCGATCTCCTCGTCGCCCAGCGTGGGCGGCGAGAACGACAGCATGCTGTCGCGCACGGGCGTGCCGCCGTCGATGGCCAAGGTTGCTGGTATGGCGCTGCTCATGCGACCTCGAATCGAACCGCCTCGACCGCCGTTCGCGCTCGTTGGAGCGCCTCCTGCCGCGTCGTCCCCTGCGCGATCACGTATCCGGCCCGGTCGGTGGCGGTGCGCAGAGGGCCGTACCGGTGCCCGGTGGCATGATAGAAGCTGACCCCCGCCGGCCCGCCGGTCGACACCAGCTCGCCCTCCGGCGCGCGCAGGAACTCGATCACGCACGCGCCCTCCGGCCGCGGCTCCAGCTCCGACGCGGCGATCGCCTGGCCGACCGCGATCCGCACTGCCAGGCCGGCCAGATCGACCCCGGCCGCGCGCCTGCAGATCTCGCTGTCATGCCCGCCTCCCAGCCGCGCGGCCACCTCCATGATCCGCGGCCCCTGAGGCGACAGGATCAGCTGCGTGTAGCTGGGCCCGTCGGTGATCCCCAGCGCGGTCACAGCCGCCTCCGCCGCCGCCGATGCCCCTGCGTCATCGAGCCCGCTCGGGTACACGTGCCGCTGCGCCACCCCGGGCGCATCCGCGAAGTGCTCGCGGGCGGTCACCGCCACCGGCACGAACCGCCCGCCGACCGAGAAGCCGTTCACCGTCACCTCCGGCCCCTCCACGAACGACTCGAACAGCACCCGGCCGCTGCGCGACCCGCGCCGCGCCGTCAGCTCCGCCTGCCCGGCCTCGTCCGCGTTCGCGACGATCGACATCGCGCGCTGTCCCTGCCGGTCCGGCGCCTTGACGACGCACGGGTACCCCGGCGGTGCGTCCACCGACCACTCCGGCTGCGGCACGCCCGCGGCGTCGAACGCCTCCCGCTGCGACGCCTTGTTCGTGCACAGCACCGCCGTCGCCACCGACAGCGGGTGGGTCAGGCCGAGGTCCTCGGCCACGTAGGCCGCGATCCGCACCGGCCAGTCGGTGCCGGGCGCGATCAGCCCGACCGCGCCGTGCTCGACCGCCGCCCGCCGCACGCCGGCCGAGTCCTCGCTCGAGACCGCGACGTCGCCGACCCCCGGCTGGCTGTCGCACACCACCGTCGGGATCCCCAACGCGGCGGCCGCCTCGATCGCCTGCCGCTGCGCCGGAGCGCCGCCGAGGACGATCAGCGTCACACGGTCTGGGCCGTCTGCTCGGCCGCCAGCACCTTCTGCCACCACTCGGGGTGGTTCCGGTACCACGCGATCGTGCGCTCCAGCCCGTCCGCGAACGCGATCTTGGACGTCCAGCCCAGCAGCTGCTCGGCCCTGTCCGTCGATCCGATGTGGCGGTCGACCTGGCCCGGCCGATCGTCGATGTTGGCCTTGAGCGAGGCCGGCTTGCCCAGCAGCTCCAGGATCATGTCCGCGATCTGCTCGACCGACTCGTCCACGCCCGTGGCCACGTTGATCGTCTCGCCCTTGATCTGGTCCAGCGGCACCTCGCAGGCCTGGGTGATCGCCTCGGCCGTGTCGAACACGTGCAGCCAGTCGCGGCTGGCCTGGCCGTTGCCGTGGATCGTCAGCGGCTGGTCGGTCAGCGCCTGGATGATGAAGCGCGGGATCACCTTCTCCGGGTGCTGGTAGGGCCCGTAGTTGTTGAACGGCCGGATCACGGTGATCGGCAGGTCGTACGTGCACCAGTACGAGTAGGCCAGGCGGTCGCCGCCGGCCTTGGTGCCCGCGTAGGGCGAGCGCGGGTTGAGCGGGTGATCCTCGGACATCGGGTCGCTCTCCGCCGTGCCGTATACCTCGGACGACGAGATCAGGATGAACCGCTCCACCGGGCGCTCGCGGATCGCGTCCAGCAGCACCTGCGTGCCCACCACGTTCGTGGTCACGAACTCGGCGCCGCCCTGCTCGATCGACTTTGACACGTGCGACTCCGCCGCGGCGTTCACGATCACGTCGACGCCGTCGAGCGCCTCGGCCACGTCGTGGATGTCGCGGATGTCGCCCCGGATGAACCGCAGCCGGTCGTGCGAGATCACGTCGTCGAGGTTCTCGAGGTTCCCGGCGTACGTGAGGGCATCCATCGTCACCACCTGGTGCTGGGTGTGTTCCAGCAGGTAGCGGATCATGTTGCTGGAGATGAACCCGGCGCCGCCGGTCACGAGGATGCGCTTCATGTGCCTACCCAAGTTCGCGATCGATGTAGTAGATGGGCCGCTGCTCGACGTCGCGCTGGATACGGGCGAGGTACTCCCCCAGCACGGCCATCAGAAACCCCTGCAGCCCCAGGACGAACAGCACCAGCCCGCCCAGGAACAACGGGCCCGGAAAGTCTCCGTGACGGATCCAGAACACGGCACCCCAGAGCGTCACGATCGACGCCATCAGGATACCTCCGATCGCCAGCACGGCCCCCACCCACTGCACCATCTGGGCCCAGAACCCGGTCAGGACGTGCAGCGCCAGCGTGATCAGCTTGATCATGCCGTAGCGGCTCTGATCGTCGCGGGCAGCGTGCTGCAGGTCGACCTCCGTCACCGACGCGCCGGTCGTGCAGACCAGCGCCTTCGTGAACTTCTGGCGGCCGATCCTGTGCATCACCGGCTCGATCGCATCGCGCCGGTAGGCGTTGAAGGCGCAGCCGAAGTCGGAGATGGGCGCGCCGGTCAGCCGCGCCAGCAGCCCGTTGATGAAACGGGACGGCACCCGCCGCAGGAAGAAGCCGTCCTGCCGCACCACCCGGCGGCCGCTGGCCACGTCGGCACCGGCGTGGATCGCGGCCACCAGCTTGGGGATGTCGCTGGGCTGGTTCTGGAGGTCGCCGTCCATCGTCACCACGATCCGCCCGCGCGCCCGTGCGATGCCGGCGTGCATGGCGGGGTGCTGCCCGAAGTTGCGCTTGAACGAGACCACCCGCACGCGCGGGTCGCGCTCGTGCAGCTCCTCCAGCAGCGCCATCGTGCCGTCGGTCGACCCGTCGTCGATGAAGATCACTTCGGCCGCGATGCCGGAGTCGGCCAGCGTCTGGTCGATGCCCTCCCATAGCCTGGCCACGGTCGCCTGCTCGTTCAGGAGCGGGATCACGATCGTCACCTCGGGGGCATGCAGCCGGCTCTCGACCGTCTGCGGCGCGGCTTCGGTAGCCATGGTGAAAGCGTACCGGTTCGTGCGGACCGGGACGTGCGCCTGCGCGCTCCGGCCTGGTCCCGGCGTCATAATGCCGCCCGATGCGCGCCTTCCTGACCGCCCGCTGGGCTCCGCTCACGGCGGTGATCGCAACCGTGGCCTACGCCGTCACCGTGATCGGTTTCGGGCTCAACTACCGGCCGTTGCACAACGACGAGGGCGTGACGCTGTCGGTCGCATCGCGCCCGTCCGCACGCGACGTGCTGGACGTTGCCATCGACGACCGCCACGGGCCGCCGTTGCACTACCTGGCCGTGCACGCGTCGCTGGTGCTGCGCGACGACATGCTGGGGCTGCGCCTGCCCTCCGCGCTGTTCGGCATCCTCGCCATCGCGCTCGCCTACGGCTTCGGTCGCGAGCTGCTGGGCCGATCCGGCGGCGCCGTGCTGGCGGTGCTGGTCGCGACCATCCCCGAGGTGGTGCATCTCGCCCAGTTCGCTCGCGGCTACACCGCCATGCTGGCCGCCTCCTTCGGGAGCATGTGGCTGCTGCTGTTGCTCGTGCGCACGCGCCGCGCCCGGTACGTCGCGCCCTACGCCCTATCGGCGCTGCTGCTGGTGTCCGCGCACCCCTTCGGGCTGTTCGCCCTGGCGTCGGAGATGGTGCTGCTGGTGGTGCTGGGCCTGGCGCCGCTGCGGCACGGCTGGCGCTCGCAGCGCCGGAACCTGATCGTGCTGAGCCTGGCTCTGGGAACGGGGCTCCTGGCGATGCTGCTGCTGTGGCGTGTGTACTCGCAGCTGCAGCCCAAGTACGGCGTCGGCCAGGGCGGGGCGGTGGTCGACCTCGGGTCATCGGAGTTCTGGCGCCGCATCGGGGACGCCTGGACGGGCTCTTCCTACGTGATCGTGTGGCTGGCGCTCGCCGCTGCGGCGCTGGCCGGGCTGGTGCTGCTGGCGATGCGCGACCGCCGCGCCGCGCTGATCCTGGGCATCTGGCTGGTGCAGCCGATCGTGCTGTTGTCGATCCTGACAGCCACCTCCCCCGACTTTGCGCCGGAGCGGCACCTGTCGTTCATGATCCCCGCCTACGTTGCCGCGCTGGCCACCTTCCTGGTCGAGGTGGGGCGCCGGGCGGGGCGCTACGGGCCGTGGCTGGCGGCGCTGCTGACCCTCGCCGCGATCACGCCGGGCGTCGTCGCGCTCAGCCGCGACGTCGGCAACTTCACCCCGGACCTGCGGCACGCCAGCCTCTACCTGGGCAGCCAGTTCGGCAGCGACGACGTGCTGCTATCGACCGGCGGCGTGCCCGAGCCGGGGGTCGATGCCCGGCTCTACGGAGCCTACGCGGCCCTGGATGCGTCCGACAGCGACTCGCTCTCGCGGTGGCGCGACGTGGGCCAGGACACGGGCTGCGACCTGGTCGCGCGCCTCGGCGACCAGCCGACTCCGGCCGCGGCCTGGGTGCTCCTGCGCTCGTCGGACGCGGCCCAGCTGGCGACCGGCCTGGAGGCGAAGGGCTTCGATCACGTGGAGGTGTTCGGCCCGTTCGTGGTCGCCCGGCGGCCGCTGCGGCACCGAACGACGGTGGCGGCGCTGTCGGCCGGGATCCGCGCCTACCGGGTGGCCGCGCAGCTGACCCCGGCCACCACCGACTTCGCGCACCTGGTGGGCGACTACCGCTCCGCCCGCAGGTACGCCCGGCACCCGGAGCTGTGCTCTAGCTGAGCGCGTCGCGGGCGCGGTCGGAGAGCACGCCGAAGTCGAGGTTCTGCCCGGTCACCTCGCGCAGCAGCGCGTCGGCGTTCAGCGACTGGCCCAGCTCCCACAGCTCCCGCACCAGGCTGCCCGCCTCGCGCTGCGCGAACCAGCTCCCGCCGTACCGCTCGCGCAGCCACTCCGACAGCTGCGCCTCGAACGCCCACGCTCGCAGGTAGCACGTGCAGTAGAAGCCGCCGTCCACGTCCTCGAGGAAGTCCGACTCGGGATAGGGGACGCCGACGGCGCTCGACAGGAGCTGCGCGTAGCGGCCGGGCAGGGCCTGGAGCGGCGCCCCCGAGTGCAGCTCCAGCTCGTAGCGCAGCTTGGCGCAGTACCGGCGCAGGAAGAACAGCGTGACGAAGGCCGAGAAGCGGACGAACTGGTCTGTTCGCGGCATGTCCAGCCGCGCCGCCAGCCAGCGCGGATCGCCGGTCAGGTGCTCCAGCAGGAACGCGAACCCCTCCGTGACCGCGTTGTCGCCCAGCACCCGTTCCTCGGCGGGCAACGTGCGCCGCGCGTGCGCGAAGTGCTCCGTGTGCCCGGCCTCGTGGAACAGCGCGGCGTAGTCCTCCTGGCCGCCCTGCGGCAGCACCACCAGCACCACCCGGTCGGGCACCCGGATCGGCGCGCAGAAGGCGCGCGGCACCTTGCCCGGCCGCGCCGCCACGTCCAGCTCCACGTTGGGCTGGCGGTCGAGGTCGATGCCGAGCCCGGACAGCGTCTCGCGCAGCGCAGGCAGCGCGCGCTCGCCCGGGAAGCCGGCGTCGAACTCGGGTGCGCGCATCAGGCGTGCCAGGTCGGACGGGCCGGCCTCGCCGAGCGACACGCCCAGCCGGTTGCGCAGCCGGCGGTCGAGCTCGTCGATGTACAACGACTCCGTGTCCGCCAGGAAGGCCTCGGTACGCGCGGCCAGCCCGGCCGGGTCGAACCCGAGCCGTTCGTACAGCGACAGCACCGTGGGCGCGCCCAGCTCGGCCGTCAGCACCCGTTCCCGCTCCGCGAGCTCGGCCAGCACCGGGTTCAGCTCGCGCTCGGTCACCTCACAGCGGCTCCGGTACAGCTCTCGCCGGCGGGCCGCGTCAGGCTCGTTCAGGAGCAGCGGGCGCACCTCCCGGTAGGGCACCTGCGCTCCGTCGAACGGCACGGTCAGGCCGGCTTCGAGGTTCGCCGACCGGTCGGTCAGCTGCTTGGTGCCGTCACCGATGTAGGCCTCGGCCGCGAACCGCTGCAGCTCGGTGGGGGCGCCCATGTCGGCCAGCTCCAGCGCGCTCTCCAGCGAGGTGAGGTGGGCGTAGTGGTCGTACACCCGCGTCATGTCCATGGCCGGCTTCAGCCCGGCGCTGTGCTGGTAGTACTCGGTCAGCGCCTCGGCCATCATGTCCTCGAGGTCGTCACGGTAGGAGACGAGGTCGACGGCCACGCTCGTACACTACCGGGGAGGCCATGCCCGCACTCGCCCGCGACCAGGAGCTGGAGCTTGTGATCGACAGCCTCGCCTACGGCGGCCGCGGCGTTGCCCGTCACGGCGAGCTGGTCGTCTTCGTTGCGCAGGCGCTGCCGGGAGACAGGGTGCGGGCCAGGGTCACCAAGTTCAAGCGCCGCTACGCCGAGGCGCGTGCGGTCGAGCTGCTGGAGGCGGGACCGGGACGCGTCACCGCCCGCTGCGAGCACTTCGGTGTCTGCGGCGGCTGCACCTGGCAGGACCTGGACTACGCCGAGCAGCTGCGCCACAAGCAGGCGCAGGTCTCCGACGCCCTGCAGCGGCTCGGGCGCTTGGAGGGCTACCACCTGGCGCCGATCGAGCCGGCCCGCCAGATCTGGGGCTACCGCAACAAGTTCGAGTACTCGTGGTCGCAGACCGCCGACGGCGCTGCGCTGGGGTTCCACGTGGCCGGCCGCTGGGACCGGCTGATGGCCGTCAACACCTGCCACATCGCATCGCCTGTCTCAAACGAGCTGCGCCGCGGGTTCGAGCGGTGGGCGCGCGAGCAGGGCCTGCAGGCGTACGACCAGCGCACCGGCGCCGGCTTCCTTCGCCATCTGGTGGTGCGCGAGGGCCGCAACACGGGGCAGCTGCTGGCGATGCTCGTCACCGCGCCCGGCCCGGCGCCGGCGATCGACCACCTGCAGCGAATGCTGCCGGATGGCGTCGTGGGGGTGGTGCACGCGGTCAACGACGGCGTGGCCGAGGTCACGGCCGGGCTGGCCCACACCACGCTGTTCGGATCCGACGAGTTCGAGGAGCGGATCGACGGGCTGACCCTGCGGCTGTCGGCCGGCGCGTTCATGCAGACCAACAGCGAGATGTCGCAGGTGCTCTACCGGCACGCCATCGAGCAGGCGCGGCTGTGCCCCGGCGACGTCGCCTGGGACCTCTACTGCGGTTCCGGCGCGATCGGCCTCCTGGCGGCGCCATACGTCGAGCGGGTGATCGGCGTCGAGATCTCGTCAGAGTCCGTCGCACGCGCGCGCGAGAACGCGGCCATAAACGGCGTCGCCAACGCGGAGTTCGTGGAGGGCGACGTCGCCAAGCAGCTGCGCCCGCTGCTCGAGCGGGTGCCCCGGCCCAGCGTCGTGTTCGTCGACCCGCCACGTGCCGGCCTCACGCCCCGGGCAGTGCGGCGTGTGCTGGAGCTGGCGCCGGAACGCATCAGCTACGTGTCGTGCAACCCCACCACCCTGGCGCCGAACGCACGCCAGCTCGTGGACGGCGGCTACCGGCTGGAGCAGGTGCAGCCGGTGGACATGTTCCCCCACACACACCACATCGAATGCGTCGCGCAGCTCACCCTGCAGGAGCCGGGCGCGGTCGCCTGACGACCCGCACCGCGTGCAGGATCTCGGCCAGCTGGGCGACGCCGTCCGCGATCCGCGGCGCTGGGCGCGAGAAGTAGGCGTTCGCATCCACGCACACCGACGGTGCCGGCAGCTCGATCCCGGCCGCCTCGGCCTCGGCGCGGACGCGGTCGAACCCGCAGGGCGCAACCACGATCAGCTCCGGCCGCTCGGCGGCAACCGCGTCCCACGTGGTTGCGTATGACGGGCGGCCGGCCATGCCCAGAACGTCCTCACCGCCCGCAAGGTCGACCATCTCCGGCACCCAGTGGCCGGCGGCGAAGGGCGGGTCGAGCCACTCGGCCACGAACACCCGCCGCAGCGGCCGGCCGGCCACGGCGTCCATCGCCGCGACGATCGTCCGGCGCATGCGGGCGACGACGCCGGCACCGCGCTCGCAGGTGCCCGCCCGGCACGTGTCCAGGCGATCGGCCAGCAACCGCACGCTGGCCTCGACCTCGCCGATCGTGTGCGGGTCGAGCGAGACCACCTCGGCAGCCACCGTGCGCAGCTGCGACACCTCGTCGCTGGACACGGCGCACACGCGGCACAGGTCCTGCGTGATGATCAGGTCGGGCTCGAGCTCGGCCAGCACCTGCTCGTCGATCGCGTAGAGCGAGCGGCCCTCGAGCAGCGCCGCACGCACGGCCGCATCGATCTCGGCGCTCCGCAGCTGCTCGGTGTCGACCCTGGCCGCTGTCACCACCGGCAACGCGCACACTTGCGGCGGCCAGTCGCACTCCGCGGAGCGGCCGACCAGCAGGTCGTCCATGCCCAGGTCGGCCACGATCTCGGTCGCGCTGGGAAGCAGCGAGACGATGCGCATGGCCGAACTATCGCAGCGCGGACAGCAGCTGCACGGCACGTGGTGAGCCGAGGCCCGTGACGTCGTCCCAGCCGACAGCCGTGGCGAGCGATGAGTCGCGGTCGAGCGAGCGCAGCATCGTGGCCCGCTTGCCGTTCGGCTTCAGCCGGTGGCGCAGCACGGCCAGGGTGCGGCCGCTGGGCGTGATGTCGTTGAAGGCCGAGCTGCCCGCGAGCCGGTACAGCTGCGGGTTGAGGAACCCAAGCGGCCGGTTCTGAGCCTCGTTCGCGAGCGTGGCGATGCCCGCCATCAACGGCGCCGACAGGCTGGTGCCGCCGATCCACGACTCCTTCTGCTCGGTGCCGCCGCCCGGCTTCGAGTAGGTCTGCGTGAACAGAACTCCGGTCTGCGGGTCGGCCACCAGCGACACGTCGGGCTCGACGCGCTGCGTGCCGGGCACGATCCCATCCTGGTACGACGGCTTCGCGTAGATGGCGCTGGCACCGCCGCCAGCGCCGTACAGGAAGTAGCCCGGGAACGGCTCCGCCCAGGCACCGTGCGCCCAGTTCATCTCGGTCGTGCCCCAGCCCGTCTCCCACAGGCGCTGCCCGCTGGAGCCG
>DASUHV010000087.1:0-2030 GCA_036273355.1 Gaiellales bacterium | reverse complement strand
TCGTGTCGGACGCCCGCGCGAAGTTCGCACGAGCCGAGCGGCTGCCCGATGCCGACGAGATCGTGGTGGGGTGGCCGGCAATCGCGTATGAGCTGCACCCGCCCGACGAGGCCACCTACGTCGTGGTGCTGACGCACGACGCCCGGTTCGACGAGCCGGCGCTCGGCCCGGCGCTGCGCAGCCCGGCCGCCTACATCGGTGCGCTGGGCAGCCGCAGGGCGCAGGACAAGCGCCGGGAGCGAATGCTGAACGCGGGCTACAGCGAGGCCGACCTGACGCGCATCTCCGGCCCGCTGGGTCTCGACATCGGGGCGATCACCCCGGCCGAGACCGCCGTCTCGATCCTGGCTGAGGTGCTGGCTGTCAGGGCCGGCCGCAGCGGCGGCCGCCTCTCGCAGGCACCCGGGCGGATTCACCCGGAGGCCGTGACCCCGTGAGGGCCCTGCCTCCGTGCGCACCGCACTGATTGCGGACATCCACGGAAACCTGGTCTCTCTGCAAGCAGTGCTCGACGACGCGCGCCGAGGCGGCGTGGAGCGGATCGTGTGCCTCGGGGACGTGGCGGCCACCGGCCCGCAGCCGGTCGAGACGATCGAGGCCGTGGCGGCGCTGGGCTGCGATGTCGTGATGGGCAACGCCGATGAGTGGCTGATCGACCCGGAGGTCGACGAGGACGCCGACGAGGAGACGCGCCGAATCCTCGAGATCGACCTGTGGGCGTCGCAGCAGCTGAGGCCGCAGCACCTGGAGCTGCTGGCCGGCTACCGGCCGGTGGTGGAGCTCGACGACCTGGTCTGCTTCCACGGCACGCCGCGGTCGAACACGGAGACGCTACTGGCGACGACTCCGGAGGCGGAGATGACGCGGATGCTCGGCACCTACACGCAGACGGTGCTGGCCGGAGGGCACACGCACATCGCGATGCTGCGCAGCCACGGACCCTCGCTGTTGGTGAACCCGGGAAGCGTGGGGATGCCGTTCGAGGCGGCGGCCGACGGCGGCGCCTTCCGCAACCCGCCCTGGGCCGAGTACGCGATCGTGGACGGAGCGCAGGCGGAGTTCCGGCGGGTGCCGGTGGACGTGGGCGCCGTGACGGGGGCGGCGTTTGCGAGTGGGATGCCGCACGCCGGGTGGTGGGTGAGAGATTGGGCCTGGAGCTGAAAACGGCGTGAAGGGTCTGGCTTCAGCCTGACCCTGCCGGAGGACGACCCCAACGTCACAGGCAAGCGCGCCGTACTCGAGGGCGTGTGGTGCTTCAGCAGGGTCAGGCTGAAGCCAGACCCTTGGCCTCTCAAGCCGCCCCTCGCCAAAACCGATATAGCAAACACGATGTACCGCAAGGCGTTCATCGTCCTGGCGCTGCTTGCGGCGATGCCTGGGCAGGCACCGCCGGCGTTCGCCAGCACCCCCTCCGTGCTGCTCTCGACCACCACCACGGGTGACCGCTACCACTCGCAGGTCACCTTCACCTACACCACTCCGGTCTTGGTCACCGACCCGTCCACGCAGGTCAGCTTCCACAGGACCGGCAGCCTCACGCCGCTGGCCGTGACGGTCACCGGCTCCGGCACCGCCACCATCGTCGTCACCCAGAACGGCACGCTCGCGTCGGGAGCCGGCTACACGGCTAGCGTGAGACCCGACGACCCGAGCACAACGCCCGACACCGTCAGCTGGAAGACGCGGGCCGCGCCCGCCCACCCGACGCTGCACGTGAAGATCATCACCGCCCTCGCGCCGGACGCGGTCTACGACATCGTTCACCGGCTCGACCGCGCCAATCTGCTGGCCGTGCCGCGGGCCGCGGATCTGGTCGACATCTCGGCCGCCGCGGCCTTGCCGCACGCGCTCGCCAACACCGACCTGGCCGGCTACCAGGCCGCGCTCGTCGTGACCGACCAGGACGTCTTCGATCAGCTCGCCGCCGCAAGCGCGCTCACGAGCTTCGCGGCGCACGGCCACGGCGTCGTGTTGGGCGGCCAGACGCACTGGACGAGCGGCGGCCTGTGGACGCAGCAGAGCGCGATCGG
>DASUHV010000086.1:0-6002 GCA_036273355.1 Gaiellales bacterium | reverse complement strand
GGGTGGCCGGAACGATCAGCACCGCGGCGGCCAGCACCGACGCGAGCAGCGCTGCGCCGCTCGTCACCAGCGACCGTGGCCGCTCGCGTCCGGGAGGCAGCATCGCCACCGCCGTCGCGGCCAGCAGCAGCGCCGGCAGCGCGCAGGACGACAGCTGCCAGATCCAGTCGACCTGCGCGTGCACGGCGAAGTAGCCGAGCGCTCCGCCGATGCCGGCGGCCAGCAGCTGGTCGGTCTTCCGCTGCGTGCCCGACGCGCGCAGCCAGATGCAGGCGCCGATCGGCAGCAGCAGCGCGGCCAGGTACAGCGCCAGACCCGGGAAGCCGAGCGTCGCAGCCACCTCGAGCAGCTGGCTGTGAGCCTGGTAGGGGAACAGGAAGGGCCGGCCGATCAGCACGTTCAGGTAGCCGAAGTTGCCCGCGCCGAAGCCCTCGGCCGGCCGCTCGCGGAACCCGCGCGCCGCCACCTTCCAGAGGTCGTAGCGCCCGGTGTCCAGCGAGCCGAAGCGGCTGGCCGCCTGGCCGGCGCCGGCCGCCTGCCCGCCCTCGGTGCCCACCCTGTCGACGGTCCGCTGGAGCGTGTGCCGGGCCCACGCGACGGGGTGCCCGTCGGTGACGGCGAAGGCGGCCACGCTGCCCACCGCGAGCACCAGCACCAGCCATACCAGCGCGGCGACGGCCACCGCACGGCGCGCCACCGGCGACAGCGTCACCAGCTCGTCCAGCACCACCTGGGCCAGTCCGACGGTGCCCGCGATCAGGCCGACCAGCATGATCGACACGCCCACGGTGTGCGCGTGGGAGACGCCGGCGGACGCGAACACGCCGTTCAGCTGGTGCCATAGCCCCAGTGTCGGCAGCAGCGCGCCGGCGGCGATCGAGCCGCTGCGAATGGGAGACGGGCACAGCGCGAAGAACACGATCGCCGACAGCACCAGCGCCCACACCGACGCGCGCGCCTCGGTCGGGACGACGGTGGCGAGGACGAGGCCGGCACCGGCCGCCGCGAGCGGACGCATCGGCCGCGGCGTCGAGCGGTCGGACGCGAACGCGACCAGCGGCCAGAACCCGATCGCAACCGCCGCGGCCAGGCCGCCGCCGTAGCCGACGCCGGCCACCAGCCGGCCGCCCTCGAACCGGGCCAGCGCGTTCGGTGAGTGCCACAGCTGCAACGCAACCTGCAGCGCCGGCAGCGCCGCGCAGGCGGCGACGAAGGCCACGAGCAGCCGCCGCCAGCGCTGAGCCGGCAGCGCCACCAGCACCAGCGTCACGGTGGCCGCGTAGACCAGGTAGCGGTTGCCCTCCACGAGCGCGCTCTGCGGCCACGCCGCCCAGTGGATCGAGGCGTAGCTCCAGAGCGCCAGGCCGAGCAGCGACAGCGGCAGCACGCGCTGCACGCCCGAGAGCCGGGTGACGGGTTGGCTGACCAGCGCCACGCCCGCCGCGACCACCGTGGCGGCGCCCCAGATCCCCCACTCGTCGATGGTGTATCCGCCGCCGTTGGCGGTCAGGCGCAGCGCCGCGGCCACCGGCACCAGCGCCAGCAGCAGGCCGGCCGGCCCGGCCAGGGACAGGTTCTGGAGCCGGCCGGTCGCTGCCCCCTGGGTCACTCGCCGGCGCTGTATCCGTGATCGCGCAGCGCCGGCGCGAGCGCCCGGTCGAGCATCTCGACATCGCGCGCGGAGAGCTCGTCCCGGTAGGCGCCGGCCCGGTCGGGGGCGAACTCGAGGGCCGCAAACGACCGCTCGAAGCGCTCCGTCCACTCCAGGCCGAGGTGGTCGAGCAGCCGCTGCACCTGCTCGCGGGGGCGCTCAACGACGTCCTCGTAGCGCAGCTCCAGCCAGCTCTCCGCCGGTATCTGCGCCTGCGCATCGGCGAACGCCTCCATCAGCAGCTTCCATTCGAGGCCGGCCAGCAGCGTGAACGACCGGCCCGACTCCTGCCAGAGCGCGTCGTCTGAGTCCGACAGCGGGCCGAAGCTCCAGCCACCGGGGCCGCTGAACCCGTCCCACCAGGGCTGCTGGACGAGCGAGCAGGCCACCGCGCGGCCGTCGCGGACGACGTGCACGAACCGCGCCTCCGGGAACACCGCATGCAGCAGCCCGGCCCGCGGCCAGCCGGTGAATTTGTGCAGGAACAGCGGCCGTCCCTGGGCCGCAGCACGCCCCTCGAAGAACGTCCGCAGCCGGCGCGACAGCCACTGCGACGCGTCCTCGGCGACCAGGTCGCGCACGGGCGCCGACAGCATCGGCGAGACCTGCCGGTCGAGCAGCCGGTAGCCCTCGGATGGCGTCATCGCGACGCTCCGCACGCCGGAGGCCAGGCGGCCGCCGGAGGCACCGCCGCGCCGGCCGCCCTGCTTCTGCAGCGGCGCCGGCAGGGCGCGGTAGATGCGGTTGTTCATCCGGCCCTTGCGGTTGAGGCCGGCGAACCGGTCGTCGACGTTCGCGATGAAGCCGACCTGATCGTGCATCGCGACCACCTGGCCGACGATCGTCGAACCGCAGCGGCCGGTGCCGAGCATGAAGGCGAAGCGCTGGTCGTCCATCGCGGTCAAGGTACCAAGAAGGCGCCGTCCCCGGCGCTGCGGAGGGCGCTCACCCGTGCGCCCCGTGGGCGTCGTACGTGCCCCAGGACCCGCGCAGCACCTCGCACACCTCGCCCACTGTTGCCTCGACGCGCAACGCCTCTCGCATCGGCGGCAGCAGGTTGTCCTCGCCGCCGGCCACGCGGCCGACCTCGGCCAGAGCCTGCTCGACCGCGCCTGCGTCGCGCCGCGCCCGCACCGCGCGGGTGCGTTCGATCTGCCGCCGCTCGGCCTCCGGGTCGATCGTGTGCAGCTCGATCCGCTCGCCGCTGCCCTCGGTGTACCTGTTGACCCCGACGATCACCTCCTCGCCGGACTGCACGCGGCTGTGGTGGGCGAACGCGGCCTGCTCGATCTGATCCTGCACCCACCCAACCTCGACAGCGGCGACGGCGCCGCCCATCCCGTCGATCTCCGCGATCAGCTCACGCGCCTGATCGGCCAGCGCGGTGGTCAGCGCCTCGATGTAGTAGCTGCCGCCCAGCGGATCGGCGGTGCTCGTGCCGCCGGCCTCGGTGGCCAGGATCTGCTGCGTGCGCAGCGCGATCGTTGCGCTGCGCTCGGTGGGCAGCGCCAGCGCTTCGTCGAACCCGTTGGTGTGCAGGCTCTGGCCGCCTCCGCAGACCGCCGAGAAGGCCTGGATCGCAACCCGCACGATGTTGTTCTCGGGCTGCTGCGCTGTCAGGGTGGAGCCGCCGGTCTGGGCGTGGAAGCGCAGCATCAGGCTGCGCTCGTCCCCAGCTCCGAAGCGCTCGCGCATCAGCTCAGCCCAGAGCATGCGGGCGGCGCGGAACTTGGCGACCTCCTGGAAGAAGTCGTTGTGCGCGTTGAAGAAGAAGGACAGGCGCTGCGCGAACGCATCCACCTCGAGGCCGGCGTCCACCGCCGCCTGCACGTAGGCGATGCCGTTGGCGATGGTGAAGGCCAGCTCCTGGGCGGCGGTCGAGCCCGCCTCCCGGATGTGGTAGCCCGAGATCGAGATCGTGTTCCAGCGCGGCAGGCGCTCGGTGCAGTAGCGGAACGTGTCGACGGTCAGCCGCATGCTGGGCCGGGCTGGGAAGATGTAGTTGCCGCGGGCGATGTACTCCTTCAGGATGTCGTTCTGGATCGTGCCGGACAGGCGCTCCGCGGAGACGCCCTGCTCCTCGGCGACCAGCTCGTAGAGCAGCAGCAGCAGCGATCCGGGCGCGTTGATGGTCATCGACGTCGAGACGTCGCCGAGCGGGATCCCGGCCATCAGCAGCCGCATGTCCTCGATCGAGTCGATCGCCACACCGGTGCGACCGACCTCGCCGCGTGCCAGCGGGTGGTCGGAGTCGAGTCCCAGCTGGGTGGGCAGGTCGAAGGCCACCGACAGACCGGTCTGACCACGGTCCAGCAGCAGCCGGAAGCGGGTGTTGGTCTCCTCGGCGGAGGAGAAGCCGGCGTACTGACGCATCGTCCAGGCCCGCTGCCGGTAGCCATCCCTGCGCACGCCGCGCGTGTACGGGTAGCTGCCGGGGTCGGGGCGGTCGGCGCCGTCGGCGTCGGAGTAGAAGGGACGCACGGGAATACCGGAGTCGGTACGCCGCTGCTCGTCTGCCGCCATCGCGTGATGTTAGACATGCGAGAGCCCCGGCTGCCGCGTCCTCCGCCTTCATCGACTCGGGTGTCCGGCGAACCGGTGCTCCCGAGCCTCCAACGGAGCCGCATCTGCGTCCGGGGCTCTGTGCGCGAGAACCTACCAGCCGCCGCAGCGGTGTCGAGGGGGCCCCGGCGAAAAACTTCGCAAGATGCGTGAAATAGCCGACAAGTACGCTGTGGGCATGAGGATCACGGTGAGGCTGTTCGCAGCGCTGCGCGAGCGCGCGGGCGAGGGCGTGCGCGAGATCGAGCTGGGCGGAGGCTCCTGCATCGGCGACGTGTGGCCGGCGCTTGCCCTCGGCGACGAGCCGCCCGGGATCGCCTATGCCCGAAACCGCGAGTACGCCGACCGCGGCCAGCCGCTGCAGGACGGCGACGAGGTGGCGGTGATCCCGCCCGTGTCGGGCGGCGGCTTCCGCGTCCAGTCCGAGCCGCTCGACCTGGCCGCGATCGTGGCCGAGGTGGGCGACCCCGGGGACGGCGCCATTGCGACCTTCATCGGCACCACCCGCGACCACAGCCGCGGCCGCGTTGTCACACACCTCGAGTACGACGCCTATCCGGAGATGGCCGAGGCCGAGATGGCCCGGATCGCGGACGGCGTGATCGATCGCCACGGGGTCACGCGGGTCGCGATGGCCCACCGCACCGGCCACGTGCCGATCGGCGAGGCCAGCGTCATCATCGCCGTGTCGGCGCCGCACCGCGGCGCGGCCCTGGACGCCTGCCGCGACGCCATAGACACGCTCAAGCAGACGGTGCCGGTGTGGAAGAAAGAGGTGTTCGAGGGCGGCGAGGAGTGGATCGGGCGGGAGGGCAGCGGATGAGCTGGGACTCCGAGCACTTCGATCCGCTGCCGCCGTCCACGATCGAGCCGCCGCCGCGGCAGAAGCACTGGCTGAAGCGGCTGCTGGCGCCGCTCGGGGGCATCGCGCTGCTGATCTGGAAGATCGCCGGCCCGCTGCTGCTCGCGCTCAAGAACGTGAAGCTGTTCGCCTTCAGCCTGACGTTCCTGGTGTCGCTGGCGGCGTACACCAGCATCTGGGGCTGGCGGTTCGCGCTCGGGTTCATGCTGCTGTTGATGGTGCACGAGATGGGCCACGTGATCCAGCTGCGGCGCGAGGGCGTGCCCGCGTCGGCGCCGATGTTCATCCCCTTCCTGGGCGCGTTCGTGGGCATGAAGGAGATGCCGAAGAACGCCTGGGCCGAGGCCAAGGTGGGCCTGGCCGGCCCGGTGCTGGGCACGCTGGGGGCGGGCGTCTGCCTGGCTGCAGCGGTCGCGACCGACAGCGACCTGCTGCGGGCGGTCGCCTACACGGCCTTCTTCCTGAACCTGTTCAACCTGATCCCGGTGGTGCCGCTGGACGGCGGCCGCGCCGCCGCCGCGTTCCACCCCGCGTTCTGGTTCGTGGGCGTGTTCGCGGTGGCGCTGCTGTTCTTCTGGCACCCCAACCCGCTGATCCTGGTGATCGCGCTGCTGGGCTGCTACGAGCTGTTCCACCGCTGGGGGCACCGCAACGATCCACAGGCGCAGGCCTACTACGCCACCCCCTGGCGGCAGCGGCTCACGATCGGCGTCGTCTACCTGGCGCTGATCGGGCTGCTGGTGCTGGGCATGGAGGCCAGTTACCTGCACCGCAGCTTCTGACCCGCTACCAGCCGTCGGTGAGGACGCGGTCAAGCGTGTCGGCGAACATGTCCGCGTCCTCGAGCTCGATGCAGAGCGGCGGCTTGATCTTGAGCACGTTCTCGTGGTCGCCGGTCGGCTGCACGATCACGCCCAGCTCGCGCAT
>DASUHV010000085.1:0-9880 GCA_036273355.1 Gaiellales bacterium | reverse complement strand
GGCAACGGCGGCGATCGTGTCCGAGTTGCCCACGGGCTGGCTCAGGCGCATCACTTTCGCGCGCGGGTCGTAGTGGTCGCTGAGCGAGCCGCCGATCGACTCGATGCCGACGTCCAGGCCGCCCGACTCCAGCATGCGGCGGGCCACCTGGGCCCCCGTCATGCCGGACGCGGCGTGCACCTTGGAGCCGTCAGCGAAGGCGCGCTTGACCCACATCTGCCCGAGGGCACCGAGGATCAGGGGTGGAATGAACAGCAGCAGATACAACATGTGTCGGCGCCCCTCCTCCGGGCGTTTCGACGAGTATTTGCTCTGAAGGGTAGCCGTTCCTGCTTTGCCGAATGGGCCGTGTCACATCACTCGCTAATGTTCGTGGCGTGGCTGACATCGCAGAAATCGAGGGGTTGATACGCACGGCCCTGCCCGGGTCCGAGGTGAACGTCGAGGACATGGCGGGTGGCGACCACCTGTACGCCCACGTGCGCGCGCCCCAGTTCAGCGGTTTGCCGCTGATCGAGCAGCACCGGCTGGTGAACGGCGCCGTCGACCACCTGCTCGGCCCCGGCCGGCCAATCCACGCACTCAAGATCAAGACGGAGGCAACGCAATGATCATCACCGAGGACGAGATCCGCCAGGAGGTGCTGAACTCGATCGCGCAGAACCGCGTGATGCTGTTCATGAAGGGCACCCCGGAGATGCCGCGCTGCGGCTTCTCGATGCAGACGGTGGCCTGTTTGAAGGACACCGGCGCCGAGTTCGCGGCCATGGACATCCTGCCCGATCCCCGCATCCGGCAGCTGCTGTCCGAGCACTCGGGCTGGCCGACCATCCCGCAGCTGTTCGTTGACGGCCAGCTGGTGGGCGGATGCGACATCGTCACGGAGCTGCACGAGACCGGTCAGCTGAAGGAGCTGGTCAACGCCGCCGCATAGCACCGCGGCCGTCGTCGGCGCGGGCGTGATCGGTCTCTCGGCCGCACGCGCACTGCGCGACGACGGGTTCGCGGTGACGGTCTACGAGCAGCACTCGGTGGGCACCCGGCTGGGCAGCTCGCGCGGGCGCTCGCGCATCTACCGCACCAGCTACCGGCACGACGACTACTGCCGGCTGGCGCGGCGCGCTATCGACGAGTGGATGCGGCTGGATCCGGCTCTGCTGCTGCGAAACGGCCTGCTCGAGCACGGGCGCGGGGTCGATCAGCACGCGGCGGTGCTGGAGCGCTGCGGCGAGCAGTACAGCTGGCTGGAGCCGGCCGAGGCAGAGCGACTGTTCCCGGAGGCGCGCTTCCCCGGGCCGGTGCTGTGGACGCCCGACGCAGGCGCGGTGCTGGCCGACGATGCGCTGGCGCGGCTGCGGCAGGGCGTGGAGGTGGTGGAGGGTGCGCGGATCGCAGACCCATCGCAGCTGGAGGCCGACGCCGTGGTGGTCTGCCCCGGCTCGTGGCTGTCGCGCCTGTACGATCTGCCGGTGTACGGCCAGATCGAGCAGGTCTGCTTCTTTCGCGGCGCGCCCGATTCACGGCCGTCGCTGGTCGACCACGGCGGTGAGCAGGACGACCGCTTCTGGTATGGGGTGGTGTCGCCCGGCGTCGGCTACAAGGCCGCGCAGGACGGCGCCCGCAAGGGGCCGTTCGACCCCGACCGGCGTGATCGCCCGGTGCTGTCGGAGGTGGTCGACGACCTGCGCGTCCACGTTGCCGAGGCGCTGCCCGGCCTCGTCCCCGAGCCGGTGCACCAGGAGGCCTGCCTGTATACCGTGACGCCCGACGGCGACTTCATCCTCGACCAGATCGACGGCGTCGTGGTCTGCGGCGGCGACAGCGGCCACGCGTTCAAGTTCGGCCCGCTGCTGGGGCGCCTGTGCGCAGACCTGGCGCAGGGGCGGCCGCTGCCGTCCGAGTGCGATCGCTTCCGGGCCGACCGCTTCGCGAAGGCGGTGACGTGAGCGTGCAGGATGCGACCGATCTGGCATCGGCGGTTCGCGCGGGCAACGTGTCGGCGACGGAGATCGCCCGCTACGCGCTCGACCGGGCCGGCGCCGACGAGCTGGGCGCGGTCTGGCTGGTGACCGAGGAGCGGGCGCTGCGGGAGGCCGCCGCCGTGGACGCGGCGGTGGCGGCCGGCCGCGACCCGGGCCCGCTCGCGGGCGTGCCGGTGGGCTGGAAGGATCTGATCGACACCGGCGGCATCCGAACGACGTACGGCAGCGCCATCTACCGCGATCACGTGCCCGAGCGCGACGCCGATGTGGTCTCCCGGTCGGCGGCTGCCGGCGCCGTCTGCATCGCCAAGCTGAACACCCACGAGCTGGCGTGGGGCGTGACCTGCGACAACCCCTGGTTCGGCTCATGCCGCAATCCGCACGACCCCACGCGTATCCCGGGCGGGTCGAGCGGCGGCTCGGGAGCGGCCGTGGCGGCCGGCATCGTGGCGCTGGCGCCGGGAACCGACACCGGCGGCTCGATCCGCTGCCCGTCGTCGGTATGCGGGATCGTGGGGCTGAAGCCGACCCACGGGCGGGTCAGCCTGGCGGGGATCAAGCCGCTCTGCCCGTCGCTCGACCACTGCGGTCCGATGGCCCGGACCGTGCGCGATGCGGCGCTGGCGCTGGAGGTGCTGGCGGGGCCGTCGACGAACGATCCGCGGACGCAGCCGGTGCCGGTTCCGCGCTACCGCGACGCGCTCGGCGACGGGGTCGAGGGGCGCACGATCGGCGTGGCCGAGCGCTTCTTCTTTGAGCACACCGACCCGGCGCTGGCCGCGATCGTGCGGGAGGCGGTGGCGCTGCTGGGGCGGGCGGGTGCGCGGCTGGTCGAGGTCGACATGGAGTGGCCGGTGGCCGGGCTGAACGAGAACAGCTTCTACCTGGCCGAGGAGGCCGGGGCGCTCTACGAGCACTGGCCGCAGCGGCGCGCCGATCTGGGGCCGGACATCGTCGCCGAGATGGAGGCGGGCGACCGGCTCAGCGGGCGCGATGCCGGCCACATCATGTTCCTGCGGCTCGCATACCAGGAGCGGATGCTGGCGAAGATGCACGAGCAGGGCATCGACATGATCGTCTCGCCGACCGAGCCGATCACCGCGCCCACGATCGGCACGCTGCGGGTGCCGTTCGCCGGCGAGCCGGAGGTGGACGTGACCAGTGTCATGTGCGGGCTGACGGGCGTGTTCAACACGCTCGGATGGCCGGCCATCTCGGTGCCCTGCGGGATGGACTCGCTGGGGATGCCGGTGGGCCTGCAGATCGCGGCGCGGCCCTGGCGCGAGGTCGACTGCCTGGCCGCGGCGGCCGTGGTCGAGCGCGAGCTCGCCTAGACGGACGCGGCGTGCAGCGGCACGGCGTGCACGCCTCCGCAGGGCCCGTTGCTGTGCAGCGTCATGCGGCGGGCGGCCGGGTCGACGATCACGGTGGCCAGCGTGCGCCAGCGGTCGCCGAACTCGGCTGCGGGGTCGGGGTGCACGCAGATCGCGCCCCAGCCGCCGCGGTGGCTGCGAAGCGCGCCCAGGATCGCGTCCTCGTCGATCGCGCCCTCGGCCACGCGTGACATCGCACGGCGGGCGTGGTCGAGCCGCAGCACCGAGTCGGGCGCCTCGCGCACCATCGTGTCCGCCAGCCGGCCGGGGTCGGCCACGAAGTGGTTGGTGTGGACGAGCACGCCGCGTTCGTCCGGCGTCACGAAGCCGGGCCCAGCGGGAGACAGCTCGACGGTGCAGACGGCGCCGCCGTCCTCGTCGTCGGCGATCACGGTGACGGCGCTCGAGGCCGACATGGTCGCGTTGGAGAACATCGCGAGCGCCTCGACTCCGTCGCCCGCGCGATCGAGCACGTGGCGGTTCAGCACGTGCACGGGCACGCCGATGGGCGGGCCGTCGTCGCGGTGGCCGAGGATGTTCAGCAGGATCGCGACGCCTTCGCTGGAGACGCCCACCTTGCCGACGATGCCGGCCTCGGTCATGGTCTCGACGCGATGTCCGCCGGGATGGTCGATCGTCCAGCGCATCCAGCTGTCCGAGAGCTCGTCGTGCCAGTCCCAGGTCTGGACGCCGATCGGCGTGCCCGACGAGGTGGCGATGCCCAGGCAGGCGATCGTCGAGCACTCGCCGCGGCCGGCGGCGAGCAGCTCGGTGCGGGCGTTGAGCGCGCCGATCAGCTCGGGCGCGAGCCCGCTCCCGGCGGCGATGCCCGCGATCTCGTCGCCCAGCTCGGGTGAGAACTCGCCGATGCGGTCGAGCGCCTCGGCGCCGAACTCGAGCACCTGGCCTTCCTCCAGGCCCTTCAGCCGGAACAGGCGCAGGTAGATGTCGGCGGTCGCGGCGATCCGATCGGCCTGGGCGGCGCCAAGCCCCCGCCCGCGGTCGCCCGGCGTCGATTCGGTGGAGTGATGGGCAGGGATGCTCATGCGCTCAGAATACCCGTGGAGTCCTGACGGTCACACAGGCTCACTATCCTTGCGCGATGCGAACGCTGGCCGGGGTCGATGTGGGCGGCACGTTCACCGACGTGGCGCTGGTGCACGAGGGCCGGCTGACCGCGGTGAAGCTGCCGACCACGGTCGACGATCAGTCGCGGGCGGTGATCAAGGGCGTGGAGCGGGCGCTGGAGCTGGCCGGGCTGGGCCCGCGGAGGCTGGGCCACCTCGGGCACGGCACCACCGTGGCGACCAACGCGCTGCTGGAGCGCCGCGGAGCCGTGACCGGGTTCGTGGCGACGCGCGGGTTCGGGGACCTGCTGGCGCTGGCGCGGCAGACGCGTCCGCTGCTGTACCGGCCCTGCGTCGCGCGGCCGGCCCCGCTGCCCGAGCTGACCGTCGAGGTGGACGAGCGGATGGGGCCGGACGGGGTGCTGCGGGCGCTGGACGAGCGGTCGGTGGAGCGCGCGGGCCGTGCGCTGCTGCGGGCCGGGGTGGAGGCGGTCGCGATCTGCCTGCTGCACGCCTACGCGCACCCGCAGCACGAGCGGCGGGTGGCGGAGCTGCTGCGGTCGCAGCTGGAGGGCGTGTTCGTGGTCGCGTCGCACGAGCTGGCGGCCGAGTACCGCGAGTTCGAGCGCGGCTCGACCACGTCGATCGACGCCTACCTGGGGCCGTCAGCCGGCCGCTACCTGCGATCGCTGGGCGAGCAGTCGGCGGCGCACGGGTTGCCGCAGCCGCTGGTGATGCAGTCGAGCGGCGGGCTGGCGCAGCTGGCGGAGGCGGCCGCGCACCCTGCGCGGCTGCTGCTGTCGGGGCCGGCCGGGGGCGTGGCGGCGGCGGTCGGGATGGGCGCCGGTGATGCCGTCGCCTTCGACATGGGCGGTACCAGCTGCGACGTCTCGCTGATCCGCGAGGGCCGGCCGGGCCGGTCGACCGAGCGCGAGGTGGCGGGCCTGCCGGTGCGGCTGCCGATGCTGGACATCCACACGGTCGGCGCCGGCGGCGGCAGCATCGCGTGGATCGACGACGGCGGAGCGCTGCGGGTGGGCCCGCAGAGCGCCGGGGCCGATCCCGGGCCCGCCTGCTATGGCCGCGGCGGCGACCTGCCGACGGTGACGGACGCGAACCTGGTGCTGGGCCGGCTCGACGCGGCCGTGCCGCTTGCCGGCAGCGTGCGGCTGGACGCGAAGGCGGCCCGGCGCGCGGTCGCGACCGTCGCGGACGGGTTCGCGAGCGTGCGCGCCGCCGCGGCCGGGATCGTGGCGGTGGCGAATCAGGAGATGGTGCGGGCGATCAGGGTTGTGTCGGTGGAGCGGGGGCACGACCCGCGTGGGTTCGAGCTGATCGCCTTCGGCGGGGCGGGCCCGTTGCATGCCTGCGAGGTGGCCGAGGAGCTGGGGATGCGGTCGGTGCGCGTGCCGGCCGCCAGCGGAGTGCTGTCGGCGCTCGGCATCGCGGCCGGAGAGCGGCGGCGGGACGCCGTGCGCAGCGTGATGCGGCCGCTGGAGCGGCTGACGCGGTCGCAGATCAGGTCGCAGGTGCCGTGGCCGCAGGCGGAGCGCGGCGCGGAGCGGTGGGCGGGGGCCGACCTGCGCTACGCGGGGCAGGGGTTCGAGCTGGAGGTTGACCTGGAGCCGCTGGCGACCCTGGCCGAGCGGTTCCACGAGCGACATGCCGAGCGGTACGGTCACGACCAGCGCGGGACGCCGATCGAGCTGGTCAACCTGCGTGCCGCCAGCACGGCGGCGGGGCCGCCGCTGGAGCTGGTGCGTGCCCCGCGCAAGCGGCCGGTGCCAGGGCCGGCAACGCTGCATCTGGACGGAGCGACGCTGTGGGTGGGGCCGGGCTGGACGGCGCGCGGAGCCGGCGACGGTGGCTGGCGGGTGACGCGATGAGCGATCCGGCCACGCTGCAGGTGCTGGCCTCCGCGCTGCGCGGCGTGGCGGAGGAGATGGGGGCGGCGCTGATCCGGGCGGCGCACTCGGCCAACATCAAGGAGCGGCGAGACTGCTCGACCGCGCTGTTCGATCCGGACGGGCGGATGATCGCGCAGGCGGAGCACATCCCGGTGCACCTGGGGGCGATGCCCGATGCGGTGGCGGCGGTGCTGGAGCTGGATCCCGAGCCGGGGGCGGTGTTCGTCCTGAACGACCCGTTCACCGGCGGCACGCACCTGCCCGACATCACGCTGGTCTCGCGGGCCGGGGATCTGGGGCTGCTGGTGTCGCGGGCGCACCACGCGGACGTGGGCGGCATGTGGCCGGGCAGCCTGCCGGCTCATTCGCGGGAGATCTACCAGGAGGGCCTGGTGATCCCGCCGGTGCCGCTGACGGACGAGGTGCTGCGGCTGATGCTGGCGAACATGCGGAACCCCGAGCAGCGTGCGGCCGACCTGCGGGCGCAGCTGTCGAGCCACGCGATCGGGGCGCAGCGGCTGGGCGAGCTGGCGGATCGGTTCGGGCGGAAGGGCCTCGTGCGGGGCATGGACGAGCTGCACGGCTATGCCGAGCGGAGGATGCGGGCGGCGATCCGGCGGGTGCCGGAGGGGCGCTACCAGGCGAGCGACGTGGTGGAGGAGCTGGAGGGCGATGCCGAGATCCGGGCGACGGTGACGGTGCGCGGCGACGGGGTGCAGGTCGACTTCGAGGGCACGGCCGAGCAGCGGCCCGGGAACCTGAACTGCCCGCTGTCGGTGACGCGGTCGGCGGTGTACTACGTGGTGCGGGTCGTGTGTGCGCCGGACCTGGAGGCGTCGGGCGGCGCGTTCGTGCCGGTGCAGGTGCGTGCGCCGGAGGGATGCCTGGTGAACGCGCGGTTCCCGGCGGCGGTGGTGGCGGGGAACACGGAGACGTCGAGCAGGATCGTGGACGTGGTGATGGCGGCGTTCGGCCAGGCGTTGCCGGTTCCGGCAATGGGCCAGGGGACGATGAACAACACGGTGATCGGGAACGAGCGGTTCACGTACTACGAGACGATCGGCGGCGGCCAGGGGGCGTGCCCCGACGGGGACGGCCCGAGCGCGGTACACGTGGCGATGTCGAACACGCTGAACACCCCGATCGAGGCGCTGGAGCGCGAGTATCCGCTGCGGATCGAGCGCTACGCGCTGCGACCCGGCAGCGGCGGGGCCGGCCGGCACCGCGGCGGCGACGGAGTGATCAGGGCGATGCGGGTGCTCGAGGACTGCCGGCTGTCGCTGCTGACCGAGCGCCGCAGGCACGCGCCCAGGGGAGCGGCCGGCGGCGGCGACGGCGCGCTGGGCGAGAACCGGCTGAACGGCCGCCCGATCGCGGGCAAGCTCAGCCGCGATCTGAGCGCGGGCGACCTGCTGGAGATCCGCACGCCCGGCGGCGGCGGGTACGGACCGCCGCGCGGCTGACACATCCGCAACGGCCTCGCAACGGCGGCGGAGCGGCGATCGCCACATGTGCCGCCGAGGGCAGATCTCACGGCCGGTCACGTCGCGGTCGCGGGCGGCCGTCCCGCGAGCGCACGAATCGCCGCGAGCGGACGCGCCGGCGTGACCCGGGCGCGGGCGATCGCGCTGCGCGTCCGCCGGTGCAGCGCTCGCCGCTCGCTGCCGTCACGCGGCTGCAACGCCGCGGTCGGCGCAACAGCGGCGCCTGGCACCGGTGTTGCCCACGGGATCGTCACGAGTTGCGCCGTGCCGGCCACGGAACCGTGTCCGGGGCCGGCACGTGGATCCCTCAGTAAGCCTGGCCCCAGGTGGCGGTCTCGACACCGGGCCGCCCGCAGACGGGGCAGGGCGCGCCCGGATCCTCGGGCTCGAGGGCGAGGCAGCGGAGGGTCGCCGACGTCTCGGCCTTGATCGCGGCCTCGCACTCCGGCGAGCCGCACCAGGCGGTGACCGCAAAGCCGCTGCCCGCTTTCAGGTACTCGATCAGCTCGGCGCGATCGTCGAAGCTCCGGGTGTTGTCGGCCAGGTGCGCAGCAGCGCGTTCGAACAGCTCCTGATGGATCTCGCCCAGCGTCGCTTGCAGCCGTTCGGCCAGCCGGTCGAGGGAAAGCAGCTCGCGCGGCTCGCGATCGCGGCGGGCCACCGATATCTCCCCGCGCGCCAGCTCGCGCTCGCCCAGCTCGACGCGGATCGGCGCGCCCTTCAGCTCCCACTCGAAGAACTTCGCGCCGGGGCGGACGTGGACGCGGTCGTCCAGCTTCACCCGGATGCCCGCCGCCCGTAGCTCGGCCGCCAGCGCGTGCGCCTGCTCCAGCACTGCTGCCTCCCCCGGCTGGATCGGGATCACCACCACCTGGTGCGGCGCAACCGCCGGTGGCAGCCGCAGACCGCGTTCGTCGCCGTGCATCATGATCACTCCGCCCACCAGACGCGAGCTGGCGCCCCAGGATGTCGCGAAGGGTTGGTGCTCCGAGCCGTCCCGCCCGGTGTAGGTGACCCCGTAGGCGCGGGCAAACTCGTCGCCCAGATAGTGGGACGTCGCCGCCTGCAGCGCCTTGCGGTCGCGCATCATCGCCTCGGTCGTAAACGTCTCCCTTGCGCCGGGGAACCGCTCGGCCGCGCTCTTTCGCCCCAGCAGCGCTGGCATCGCCAGCACCGAGCGCTGCGTATCGGCGTAGACCTCGTGCAGGATCCGCAGGCACTCCGCGACGGCCTCCTGCTCGGTCTCGTGGGCGGTGTGCCCCTCCTGCCACAGGAACTCGCTGGTGCGCAGGAACAGCCGCGGCCGCAGCTCCCACCGCACCACGTTCGCCCACTGGTTGTAGAGCATGGGCAGATCCCGGTAGGACTGCAGCCAGCGCCCGTACGTGCTCCAGATCACGGCTTCGGACGTCGGCCGCAGCACCAGCGGCTCTTCCAGCTTCGAGCCGCCGGCCTCGGTCACCACGGCGATCTCCGGTGCGAAGCCCTCGACCAGGTCGGCCTCCTTCGCCAGCACCGATGCCGGGATCAGCATCGGGAAGTAGAAGTTCTCGTGGCCGGTGGCCTTGATGCGATCGTCCATCTGGCGCTGCAGCAGCTCCCAGATCGCGTACCCGTACGGCTTGATCACCATCATCCCGCGCACTGCCGCGTTCTCGGCCAGGCCGGCCCGGCGCACGACGTCGGCGTACCAGGCGGGAAAGTCGTTCTCGATTGAAGGGAGCGTGTTCATGTGCGCATCCATCTGTCGGCGTTGACGAGGCGAGCGTTCGTCACGGCGTTCCGGGGCTGTGGTGCCGGGAACGCCTAGGCCGGGATGCGCGGCAGCACGACGACGACCGGGCCACGGATGTGGGTGATGTCGCGTCGCTGCGTCATGTCACAAGCGTACCAGCGGCCACCGGTACACTCGCAATCATGTCCACGGTCGCCCCGCCCGTGCGGAAGCAGAAGCCGCGCACGACCGGCCCCGGCTCCGGCAGCGACCGCCCCTGGCTGGTTGTTGTCAAGAACGACAATCACAACACCTTCGACGGCGTCGCCTTCGCCCTTGCCCGCACTATTCCC
>DASUHV010000084.1:0-3047 GCA_036273355.1 Gaiellales bacterium | reverse complement strand
CACGGGGTGGGTGGTCGATAGTGGTCGGGGATGGCGGTCGGTCGGGTTGACCGCGCCAGCCTCAGACCAGTGCAAGTCCGGTACGGATCGCCATCTCGACTGGTGAGTCTGGATCAAGTGGTGCGGTCAGGTCGAGTGGCTTGGCCCAGGTCAGGCCGGGTTGGGCTACAAACCTGGGAGTCGTGCCCCGGTGTCGGTCAGGGGCGTGCAGCAGGAATGGGTGGCAGAGGTACACGTCGCCGGCCTGGCCGGTGGCCGGCGCGAGTCGCCCGCGAGTGTCCAGATCGCTCGGGGGATCATGTGTCCGGCCTACCTCTCAGATTTGAGTCGGGACGGCGAGATTTGAACTCGCGACCCCCTGCTCCCAAAGCAGGTGCGCTACCAGGCTGCGCCACGTCCCGTCGCTGATCAGTCTATGCCACGCGCGCGCACAACCCTGCACGCGCCGGGGGCCGCTACCAGGCCGCGCCGAACTGCTCGGCGGCGATCCAGCGCGCCTCCGACATCGTCAGCCGCAGCGTGCCCGTCGCGGTCACCGCCTCGCCCAGCGCCTCGTCCTCGCGCCAGCCGTCGTGGCCGTACCGCTCGAACCAGAGGTCGCCGCCGCCGCTGATCGCCCGCCAAAGCGGGATCTGTGGCGTGTCTTCCCCGACCGCGATCGTGGTCAGGTAGGCGACGCCGCCGGTGCCGTTGCTGCTCATTCCGCAGCTATCGGGATCTCACCGCCGCGACTGTAGACCTATCTCCCTGGGTGATTCAGTCCGGCTCCGGCTCGTCCTCGCCGTCCGGCCAGAACAGGATCGCCGCGACGATCACGCCCAGCACCACCAGCCCCGCCGCCAGCAGCAGCGCGTACTTGGCGAAGCTGGTCGACCCGGAGCCAGAACCGGCCGGAGGCGGCGTCACCGTCTTTGCGAGCGGGATCACCGGCACCTTCACGCCCTCCGAGGCGGCCAGCTTTCGCACCGCCACCGTGGCCGCCGCCATCAGCGCGTCCGGAGTGCCGTTGGCCGGCGGCGGCAGGCCCTGCAGCGCCTTCACGCCCGCCAGGTAGGGCTTCGTGTGCTCGCGCACGCCGTAGCCGGCCGCCATCACCACCAGCAGCTTGCCCTTCCACGCGCTCTGCAGCTCCGCGTCCAGGAACTTCGCGTACGGCGCCGGCCGCCCGAAGAACACCGGCACCGATCCCAGGTCGGTCGGCGACCCAATCACGGCCACCCGGATCTCGTACCCGGCCTGCTTGGCCGCGTCGATCGTCTTTTGGGTGCGGTCGATCTGGGGCTGGGACGGCCGCGGGTTGTTGGGCGGACACAGCGATCCCACCAACAGGAAGTCGCTGCAGGGATCACCGTCGGCCCGCGCCGGAGCGGCCCACCCCAGCGAGGCAGCCGCCGCCAGCACCACGAACACCAGCGCCGCGAAGCGCCGCATCAGACCACGGCCTGCCCCAGCAGCAGCACGATCACCACCGCCGCCACTCCCGCCCCCAGGGCCAGCAGCGACGCCAGCAGCACACCGGTCTGGCTGTTCATCTCAACCCTCCGCCTTGTCCTCGACGATCACGGTGAACGGCGCGGAGCCCTTGGGCTCGACCTGGAACGACAGCCCCCAGTGACCGACCATCACCAGCGCGGGCGTCGTCCGCGAGTACGTCCCGGGCGGCCCCTCCGTCAGCGTGTACGCCTGCTGCTGCATGTCCATGTCCAGCATGTCAAAGCGCTGGATCACCGTCGCGCCGGTCACGGGCTTACCGCCTCGCTGGATCGAGATCGAGAAATCGCTCGGCGCCGCCGCGCGGTTGGGAGCGATCTTGATGTCGACCGTGTAGGGCCCCTCGTGCACCGTCTGGTTGACGGCGCCCGGCCCCACGTGCGCGCTGATCGCGCCCAGCGACCCCAGCGCCTTGGCCGGCGGCGGCAGGCTCGAGAGCACCATCGCCGCGGCCACGATCCCGGCCACGATCAGCACCTCGCCGGTCACGTTTCGCCGCAGCAGCCCCGCCCCCGACGCCCCCAGCTCCGCATCCTTTCGCTCGTGCGCCGCCACCAGCCGCGGGCTGGTGCGCGCGAAGTTGAGGCCGCCCAGCACCAGCGCCAGGCACAGCAGCCCCACCTTGACCAGGATCGCCTTGCCGTAGCTGGTCTGCCACAGCGTGGCCAGCGTCGGCAGCTGCAGGATCGACGCGCCCACGCCGCTTGCGATCACCGCCAGCACCGACGCGATCGCAAGCTTCGAAAACCGCGGCACCGACGTCGCCAGCACCTCGCCGCGCCGCTCGCCGGCGAAGGCCAGCAGCACCAGCAACCCTGTCAGCCCGCCGATCCAGAGCGACCCCGACACCAGGTGCACCCAGTCGAACGTCAGCGAGAGCGCCGCCGGCGAGGTCTGCGCCGCGTGTCCCGCCAGCCCCGGCAGCGCCAGCATCGCGCCTCCGGCCAGCACCGCCCCGATCATCGCCACCAGTGCCGCCACCGACCGGGCGCCGGTGCCGCGGTCGATCCGGATCGCGATCGTCGCCGCCAGCCCGAACAGGGCCGTCACGATCTCGAGGTCGACCAGCGCCCGGCCCAGCGCCGATGAGCGGATCAGCGGCACGATCTGGGTGATGTCGAGCGCCGAGCGAAGCGCGAAGCTGGCCGTGGTCACCAGCATGTAGATGGGGATCGCGATCAGCCCGGCCACCAGGCAGACTCCGAAGGCGATCGAGAGCGACCGCATCGCCCGCGGGGCGGCGGTTGCCGCCGGGCGCGCGATCAGCGTGCGCATCGAGAACAGTCCCACCGCCAGCATGATCGACAGGAACATCGCCCACCGCGCCGTGACCAGGCCGGGCGTGGCCGCCGATTCCGACAGCGACGGGATCACGAACTGCGGCGCGGGGCCCGGGTTGGGGCCGACCGCGAACGTGAACGCGCCACGCACGGGGTGGCCGTCGGCCGAGATCACCCGCCAGTAGACCAGGTACCACCCGGGCGACAGCTTGTTCACCGGCACATCGAGCGTGTCGGGGTCGGACGGTGAGGTGCGCGGCGCGCCGCCGGCCTGCT
>DASUHV010000083.1:0-3216 GCA_036273355.1 Gaiellales bacterium | reverse complement strand
GCTCCCGCGTCGGCGTCACCAGCTCGCGCGCGAACACCTCGATGGTGGCGCCGCCCGGCGTGGCGTGGTCGACCGGCACCGTGAACAAGTGGTCGGTGACGACCCGCCCCGGCGGGCGGTGGGTGGCCAGGCGCATGCGGCGGAGACTACAAGGGTCGGCGAGTCGCGGTCGGGCACGCTGTTAGCAACAAAATCTTCAAACTTCGTGGCAGGCGGCGCTATATCGTTCGGCCATGTTGTCGGTCGTGGAGATATTCGGAGTGATCGTCGCGGTCTGCCTGATCGCCGTCGGACTGTGGCCGGGGCCGTGGCGACTGAACACCGGCACAGCGCCCCGCGACGACGACCGGATCAACGCGATCAAGGAAGCGATCGACATCCTCCAGCAGGAGCTCGCCGACCTCGAGGCTGTCGAGCACGAGGCACGCGTGGAACGGCTCGTGCCCGCCTTGACGACCCCCTGAGCCGACACCCTCCTCTACGTGAACGCGTTCACGGCCCGCGCGACTACCAGCGCGACCACCGTCAGCGAGAGCAGCGACTGCGCCGACATCGCCAGCTTCGCCCAGCGCGCCATCGGCATCACGTCGGTAGGGCTGAACGCCGCACTCGTGTTCAGCCCCAGCACCATGTAGTCGACGTACATCGGCCGCCATCCCGGCGGCGCCAGTTCCGGGCTCATCTGCTGTGTGAAGGCGAAGTCCGGGTACGGGCGCGTGCCCTGCGAGCGCGCCCACGGCCCGCCGGTGTCGAAGATCCAGTAGGTGAGGCTGAACACGAGCGCGTTTCCGAGCCAGATCAGCGCGCCCGACGCCAGCAGTGAGCTGGCCGACTGCGTCACCTGGCTGCCGCTGATCAGGCCGTTGATCAGCACCATGGTCGACCACAGCGCCGCCACGCCCAGCGCGAAGATCAGCCCGATCGCCACCCGCCGCAGCCACCTGCGCCGTTCCTGGATGTGGGCCGGGTTGGCCGCCAGCAGGGCCAGCAGCATCGCGATCTCGAGCGTCGGCACCAGCCAGGCCGGGCCCACCGACTCGCGCTTAGGCTGCAGCACCCGCAACGTGATCGTGAGCGCGATGAAACACAGCACCGTCAGCGCGATCGGCCAGCGCGGCTCGAGCGAGGCCGGCTGCTCGTCGTTCTGAGACATGCGGTCAGATTCGCGGCGTTGCGCGACCACCCTGCTCGATGGCGTTGAGGTGTTTCCGCAGGGTCAGGCTAAAGCCAGACCCTCGTCCTCAGGCGTGATTCCACTTGACGGAGAACGCAGTGCCGCCCGAGAGCGCCGACGTGGTCGCCTTCGTGGTGGTGCCGGACACCATGTCGATCCGGTCGGGGTTGAAGCTGCCGATCTGCTGGCCGTTCACGGTCGCCGCGCTGAACCCGACGGTGCCGAAGTTGGCGAGCGGCAGCACGCCTCCCGAGCTCGGCGCCTCCGCGATCACCTCGGCCGAGCCCAGCTTGGCCCGCCTCAGCCTCTGGGTCGTGGTGAACGAGCCGCCGGTGGTCGTGTCCTTGATGCTCAGCGTGAAGTTGCCGTTGGCGTTCGTCGTGACCTTTGCCGACAGCGTGTCACCGGGGTTGATCGTGAGCGACAGGTTGACCGGGAACTTGGGGTACATCTCATACCAGGCGTAGTACACGGCCTTGCCGCCGCTGCAGTCGGCGTCGGTGCCGATCTGCTCCACGGTGTTGGTGCCGTCGCCGTCGAGTCCCACCCAGAAACTCGAGTAGGCGGTCGCGGACGTGCACGTCGCCGCCGGCTGCTTCCAGGTCGCCGACACGCTCGTGAACGTCCCGCCGGTCGCGCTGTACCCGGCCCAGTTCGTGCTCGTGCTGCGGGTGATCCGGTGATTCGGCGCACCGTGGCGAACGACCGAGTGCGCTCCAGCCCCGGCCGGGAAGGCGAAGGCGAACACCAGGAACAGGGCCAGAGCTGCGAAACGGCGGGGCATGGGCGTCCTCTCAGATCTCGGGTACATCGGCAGTGTGCCCCGAAACCCTGGCATGTCAAGGACCGCTGCGGACGCCTTGCAACCGACAGCACAATCGAGGATCATCGCCGGATCCACTCACGGGGGTAAGCCATGCCGCGCGGAAAGGTCAAATTCTCGACGACGAATTCGCCCAACGACCGGGACTGGCCGAACGATCCCGAGCAGGCGATGCGCAACATCGCGACGAAGAACCAAGCGGTATACATCGAGGGGTCGCTGGTGTTCGCTCCCGGTGGCAAGCACGCCGAGGCGCTGTTCGATACGGTGGAGCCCGAGGAGGACAGCAACGCCACGAAGCTGCACCGGCTTGGGGTGGACCTTGATGCGTCGGTGGTGACGCTCTACATCGACCCAACGCTGTGGGCCCAGTTGTTCCCGGGGCTGGCCGAGGCCTGATCAGGCCGGGATCGCCATCAGCGCTTCCGCCTCTTTGAGATAGCGGGTCGCGGTTAGCTGCCGGAACGCCTTCAGCGCCAGGCGCAGCTGGGCCTCGGCGGCCGCGCGTCCCCCGGCCGCGAGGGCGGCCCGCGCCGCGAGCAGCCGCGCCGTCGCCTGGTCCGGCAGGCAGCCGATCTCCGCGTACTTCTCGGCCGCCCCGGCCGCGTCGCCGGCGGCCAGCGCCAGGCCGGCATCCAGCCAGCGGCTGGCCGCCGGCGCTGATCGCGCGGCCGCGGCCAGCGCGTCCGGCCTGTCGACCTGCCGCAGCGTGAACGCCAGGTCCGACACCCAGTAGGAGGTCGGGCAGCGGTCGGGCCAGATGCCCAGCAGCTCGTCGGCCAGCTGCGATGCCTCCCCCCCGCGCCCGGCCGCCTCCAGCACCCGCGCCTGCAGCGCCAGCGAGGGCACCAGCATCTCCGGGTAGCCGGCGTGGCGGCCCAGCTCCAGCGCCCTGGTCGAGTCCTCCAGCGCCGCCGGCTCGTGTCCGCGGCCGAGCCTGATCCGAGCCCGCACCAGCCGCGCGTCGTGCTCCGAGGCCGAGGGCGAACCGGCGTCCACCTGCGACGCGATCTCGTCGGCCAGCCGCTGCGCCTCGTCCCAGCGCCCGCGCCAGTAGCACTCGTACATCCGCTCCACCTCGAACCAGAGGATGCGGTCGACGTCGCCGAACCGCTGCGCCGCGTCGCGACCTTGCTGGTAGACCTCGAACGCCCGCGCCAGGTCGCCGTGCTCGACCATCGCGTTGCCCAGGTTGGCATAGCCGCGCACGCTCTCCAGC
>DASUHV010000082.1:0-5927 GCA_036273355.1 Gaiellales bacterium | reverse complement strand
AAGCCACGCCGTGCGTGCGCGTCGCTCTCGGGGCTGGCGATCCAGCGCAGACCGCGCTGCCCGGTCAGGACAAGATCGCCGCGGACGGCCGCCGTGCTGGCGGCAACGTTGCCGTGCCAGCGCCGGCATTCGACGCAGTGGCAGATCAGGATGTCGCGCAGCGGCCCTCGCACCTCGTACCGCACCGCGCCGCACAGGCAGCCGCCGGTTGGGGGCTCGCTCACGCGTCGTCTCCGAGGTCGAGCACCACCCGCGTGGCATCACCCGAGCGCACGGCGTCGATGCCGTCGCCGACCTCGTCCAGGGTCAGCCGGTGGGAGATCAGCCGGTCGAGCGGCAGCCGTCCCCGCCGGTAGGCGTCGAGGATCAGCGGGAAGTCGCGGTCGGGTCGGGCCGACCCGTAGATGGATCCCAGCACCCGTCGCTCCATGCGCGGGATCGACCGCGCGGGCACCGTCAGCTCGGCCTCGGCGCGCGGGATGCCGGCCATCACGGCCGCTCCCCGCTTGCGCGTGGACAGGAACGCGGCCCGCATGGGACCGGGCCGCCCGGTGCAGTCGATGGCGTAGTCGACGCCACCGCCGCTGGCCGACACCACCGCCTCGGCCACCTGCTCCGGCTCGCCCTGCCACTGCACGACGGCGCTGGCCCCGAGCTGCTGGGCGCGCTCGAGTCGCTCGTGCCGGCGGTCGACGGCGATCACCTGCGACGCACCCGAGGCGACCGCGCCCATCACGGCCGAGAGCCCCGTGCCGCCGGTGCCGATCACCGCCACCCGCTCGCCCGGGCGCACGCCGGCGGTGCGCCACACGGCGCCGACGCCGCTCGTCACCGCACAGCCGAGCAGCGCCGCCACCTCGAACGGCACGTCGGCGGAGATCTGGACGCACGACCTGGCGGGCACGACCGCGCGCTCCGCGAAGGTCGACAAGAAACAGTAGTGGTGCACCTCCGCCCCGCCGAAGCGGAGCCGGGTGGTGCCGTCGAGCAGGCCGCCGGCCAGCATCAGCGGCCAGGCCGTGCCGCACAGGTGCGGCAGATCGCGCAGGCACTCCTCGCACCGTCCGCAGTAGGGGGCCCAGGACAGCGCCACGTGGTCGCCGGGCGCAAGCCCCTGCACGCCCTCGCCCAGCGCCTCGACGACACCGGCACCCTCGTGGCCGGGCACGACCGGGGCCGGCACGTCGACCGTGCCGTCGAGCAGGTTCAGGTCATCCTGGCAGACGCCGCTGGAGCGCAGCCGCACCAGCACCTCACCGGGGCCGGGCGCGGCCAGCTCGAGCTCGACCACCCGCAGCGGCGTGCCCGGGGCGGGCAGCAATGCCGCGCGCATCGAGGTCGCGCCGCTCATGCCGCCAGGCGCTCCAGCTGTGCCTCCAGCCCCGACTCGCCCACGTCGCGCACCTCCAGCGGCAGCCCCAGCATGGCCGCCGCCCGCTCGGCCAGCTCCAGCAGCTCGGGCGTGCGCCGCTGCGCCAGCCAGATGACGCGGGTGTAGGAGTGGAAGTAGTCGTCGCGCAGCTCGGGATGCCGGTCGAGGCCGAGCGACCGCCAGACCGTGCGGTCGAAGGTGCGCGCCAGGAAGTCGGTCAGGAAGTAGGTGCCAGGCTGCTCGGCCAGCGCCTCGGCCACCTCCGGCTTCGCGAACACGTCGTAGCAGTGGTCGCCCTCCAGCCGCTCGATGCCGCGACGGCGGAGCTCCTGGTCGAGCGCGCCGTAGCTGCCGCAGTCGGCGTAGGCGACCGCGACGCGCTGGTAGCGGCCCGCCAGCTCGTCCAGCAGACGGCCGACGGCGGGGGCGATCTGCTCCGGGCGGTTGTGCAGCTCGGGCGGCAGCGGATGCACGTCGATCTCCCAGCCGCGCCGCTCGGCGATGGCGTTGACGTGCAGGGCGAGCGCGCCGCATGCGATCACGGCCGTCGTCATCCCGGGAACGCCAGCTCGTCCATGAACATGTCGTTGAAGTCTGCCCGACCGGACAGCTCCACGTACTCGACCTCATCCAGGATGGCATCGGCCGCGGCCCGCTCGCGCAGCGACAACGCCGCCATCTTGGCGCCCTCGCCGGCCACGTTCCCGGCCGAGATGATGCGCGGCAGCGCCAGCTTCGGCACCAGGCCGATCCGCACGGCGCTGGCCGGCGACAGGTAGCTGCCGAAGCTGCCCGCGAGCAGCACCTGCGTGATCTCGTCCTCGCCGAGGCCGAGCTCCTTGATCAGGATCCGCCAGCCGGTCGCGATCGAGGCCTTTGCGAACTGCAGCTCGCGCACGTCGCGCTGCGACAGGTAGATGGCGTTCGCGGGGTCGACTCCGCGCCACGCCAGCACGAACACCCGCTCCTCACCCACCTTCACCAGACGCGAGCTCAGCTCCGGGTGCAGCTCGGCGGCGTCCTCGTCGGGGATGAAACGGCCGGAGTGGTCGAGCAGGCCGGCCGACACCAGCTGGGCAACGGCATCCACCAGCCCGGAACCGCACATGCCGACCGGCGCGGCGTCGCCGATCACCTCCAGCGTCATCTCCTCGCCGCTGATCGCGACGCCCTCGATCGCGCCCTCGGCGGCGCGCATGCCGCAGCGGATCTGGGCGGCCTCGAAGGCCGGCCCGGCCGGTGCGGCGGTTGCGACCACGCGCTCGCTCGAGCCGAGCGCGATCTCGGAGTTGGTGCCGACGTCGATGAACAGGCGCACGCGGCGGTCGCGGGTGAGGCCGGTGGCGAGCATGCCGGCGACGATGTCTCCGCCCACGTAGGCGCCCAGCACGGGAAACACGGCGGCCGGCGCGCGTGGGTGCACGCGCACGCCGAAGTCGGACGCAACCGCCGGCGGCAGCCGCCGGGCCGTGATGATGAACGGCGACATGCCCAGCGGCTCGGGGTCGATGCCCAGCGCCAGCTGCATCATCGTGACGTTGCCGCAGACCACGATCTCGTACACCTCCGCCGGGGACAGGCCGGCCTCCTCGCAGACCTCGCCGGCGAGGCCGTTCATCGTCTCATGCGCCCGCTGCTGCAGCATCTCCAGCGCGTCCGGGTCCATCATCGTGGCCGACACGCGCGAGATCACGTCGGCGCCGAACGGCTGCTGGCGGTTCAGCATCGAGCGCACGGCCAGCGGCTGGCCGGTGGCCAGGTCGAGCAGCGTCGCAACCACCGTGGTCGTGCCCAGGTCGAAGGCGATCGCGTGGCGCCGCTCGGTGGTGTCACCGGGCTCGACGTCGATCAGCACGTCGTCGCAGATGACGGCGGTGACCTTGAAGTTGGACGACCGCAGGGTGCGGCCGATGCCGCGCGCGGCGCCCAGCTCCACCCGCAGCTCGAAGTCCTCGACGGCGTTGACCACGCGCTCCATGTCGGACGCCTGGTCCTCCAGCGACGGCTCCTCCAGCTCCAGGTAGCGCTTCTGCACGGACGGGCGCAGGATCACGTGGCGGCCGACGCCGACCAGCGCCGCCTTGGGGCGGGTCTGGAGCGGCGGCACCTCGACGGCGAGGTCGTGGCTGGCGATCGCACGGCAGGCCAGCCGCCAGCCGCCGCGCAGCTCGTCGGGGCTGAACGCGCGCGGATCGAGCGTGTCGACCGGGACATCGCCGTCGGTGATCCGCACCTTGCACTTCTTGCAGGTGCCGTGGCCGCCGCAGGTCGAGTCGATGGCGATGCCGTTCCAGCTGGCCCCGTCGAACACGGTGGTGCCAGCCGGCACGCGCACCTCGCCGCCGTCGGGCGCGAAGGTCAGACGGACGCGGCCGGTGCCTGGCTGGATCGTCTCGGCGTCGGCGGCCATGCATCCCCTACTACGACGACGCGGCCTGGGCCGCCAGCTTGGCCCGGTGGGCGGCGATCCAGCGGGCGCCCCACTCGTCCTGGCCGAGCAGGAAGTCGGTGGCTCGCACCGACTCGACGCACTCGCGGGCGCGCGCGTCCATGATTGCGCTGGTCAGCCCGTGGCTCTGTGAGACCGCCAGAAAGGCGGCGCTGAGGGTGTGGCGGCCGGGCAGCCCGAACGACGTGTTGCTGGCGCCGCAGGTCATGTTCACGCCCAGGTCGTCGCGGATCAGCCGCACCGTCTCCAGGAACAGCGTGACCGCGCGCGGCTCGGCGCCGACCGGCATCGCCAGCGGATCGATCACGACGTCCTGCGGCGGGATACCGTGGTCGCCGGCGGCCGAGACGATCTTGCGGGCCACCTCCAGCCGGCGCTCCGGCTCCATCGGGATCTCGTCGTCGTTGGCGAGGCCGATCACCGCCGCACCGTGGCGGGCCACGATCGGCAGGATCAGGTTCAGCCGCTCGTCCTCGCCGGTGACCGAGTTGACGAGCGCCTTGCCCTCGTAGGCCCCGAGGCCGGCCTCGAGCGCCTCGACGATCGAGGAGTCGATGCACAGCGGCAGGTCGGTCAGTCCCTGCACCATCGGCACGGCCGCCCGCATCAGCTCGATCTCGTCGGCCAGCGGATCGCCCACGTTGACGTCGAGCACGTCGGCGCCGCCGGCCACCTGCTCGGCCACGTCGATCTCGAGCTGGGACAGGTCGCCGGCCTGCAGCTGGGCCTGGAAGGCCTTGCGGCCGGTGGGGTTGATGCGCTCGCCGATCACGCAGAACGGCGCGCCGTCCCCGATCACGACCGTCCGCGACCGCGACTCAATGGTTGTCTGCATTCAGCGTCCTTTCAGCTCTCATGCCGACACCGCGGCCGTCGCGGTGCGCATCTCGGCCAGCCACCGGGCCGACCGCTCGACCCCGCCGAAGGGGAACAGATGCAGGCCCTGGATCAGGCTGTCGGGATCCTCGACGGTCGACCGGGCGATGCCCTCGGCCAGCTGGTCGGGCCGCCACAGCCGGGTTGTTGCCAGCTTCAGCAACCCGCCCGACTGCTTGCGCAGCACCTCCACGGACGGGCCGATGCCACAGGCCAGCGCGAACTTGAGCAGCGACGGAGGCGAGGTCACGCCAGGGATGCCTGCCACCACCGGCAGCCGGTTTCCCGCCTCACGCAGACCGCGCTCCCAGGTCACGTACGGCTCGGGGGCCAGCGCGAACTGGCTGACGATGCGCAGATCGATCGCCGATGCGGCGGCGAAGGCGTTCTTCTCGGCGAGGGCCTCAAGGACCGCGTCGGGCGAGATGTCGGGGCTGCCCTCGGGGTGCCCCGCGACGCCGGCGCGAAAGATGCCGTGCCGCTCCAGCAGGCCCGACCGAAGCACGTCCATGGAGCTCTGGTAGTCGCCGGCGACGGTCGCCCCGCCCCCCGCGATCACGAGCACGTCGTCGACCGCGGCGCGCTCGCGGAACTGCGAGAGCAGCGCATCCAGCGCCTCGTCGCCGGCGATTGCGCGCGCCGTCAGGTGCGGCACCGGCACGTGGCCGGCGGCGCGGATGGTCTCGGCGGCAGTCACCAGGTCGAGCGGGTCTGCTCCGGGAAGCGCCGTGATGTAGACCGATGTCCCAGCGGGCAACACGCCCTCGAGCTCGGTCACGGCGGCCACGTGGCGCGGCGTCACCTCGATGCTGGCCGTGGCGGCCAGCGACCGCAACCGGTCGGAGACGGCCTGGGTCATGCCGGGGCCGCCGCCGATCGGCGGTTCTCGATCAGGGTCTTGGCGAGGCGCACTGCGGTGGACGCGTCGGCGGCGTAGCCGTCGGCGCCGACCGCGTCGGCGTACTCCTGGGTCACCGGCGCACCGCCAACCATCACGATCACGCGGTCGCGCAGGCCCGACTTCTCGAGCGCGTTGATGTTGGCCTTGAACATCGGCATGGTGGTGGTCAGGAAGGCCGAGAAGCCGACGATGTCGGGCTCGTGCTCCTGCACCTGCTCCACGAACTTCTCCGGCGCCACGTTCACTCCCAGGTCGTACACGGTGAAGCCGGCGCCCTCGAGCATGATGTTGACGAGGTTCTTGCCGATGTCGTGCACGTCGCCCTTGAC
>DASUHV010000081.1:0-3474 GCA_036273355.1 Gaiellales bacterium | reverse complement strand
CCATCAGCCGCAAGGATCACAAGCTGCACTTCCACTGGCTGCCCGGCCACAGGGGCCAGGTGGCCGTCGTCCGGCCGGGCCTGAGCATCGGCTGGCACCGGGTCGGCGACGTGATCGCCGTCTCCAACAGCGCAACCGCCGGCGGCCCGCGGGCTTCGCCGCTGACCACCAACGCGCTGTTCCAGACCGTTGCCCACCAGGCCGGCCTGCCCGAGCATGTCTCGTCGCTCGGCTACTTCTCCGTCCCCAGCCTGCTCTCGGCGCTGCCGATCGGCGGTGGCTCCCACAGCGCCGACCTGAGCCACCTCGGCGGCCTGCTCCTGTGGTCGTCGGTGGACGGTTCGGGTGCCCACTTCACCGCCTTCCTGAGCGTCCGCTAACTCGCGGTCAGATCTGGGCGGCAGTGGCCGGCCGGTACTCGCCGAACACCGCCCGCAGCGCCCCGCAGATTTCGCCCAGCGTGGCATCGGCACGCACCGCGTCGAGGATCGCCGGCATCATCGAGCCGGCGCCGGCGGCAACCTGCCCCAGGTCGTCGAGCGCAGCCTGCGCCACCTGGCCGTCGCGGCTGGATCGCAGTTCGTCCAGCGACCGCTGCTGGTCGCGGGCCAGCTCGGGCGGGACGTCGAAGCGCTCGGGCTGGGGCGCCTCGCCGTCGGTGAAGGCGTTGACGCCGACCACGATCTCCTCGCCTCGCTGCAGCCGCTGCTCCCGGGCGTAGGCCTCGTCGGAGATCAGCCCCTGATAGAAGCCGGCCTCGATGGCCGCCACCGCTCCGCCCATCTCCTCGATCCGCTCGATCAGGGCACGCGCCTCGGCCTCCAGCTCGGTCGTCAGCCGCTCGACGTGCCAGGAGCCGCCCAACGGGTCGGCCACCTGGGTGATCCCGAACTCGTGCTGCAGCATCTGCTGGGTGCGCACGGCCAGCGTCTGGGCGTGCTGGGTGGGGATCGCGATCGCCTCGTCGAAGCAGGACAGGGCCATCGACTGCACGCCGCCCAGCGCGGCGGCCAAAGCCTGGATGGCAGCCCGCACGATGTTGTTCTCGGGCTGCTGCAGGGTCAGCGTCGACCCGGCCGTCTGGGTGTGCGTGCGCAGCATCATCGAGCGCGGGTCGCGGGCCCCGAAGCGGTCGCGCATCACGCTCGCCCACAGCCGCCGCAGCGCCCGGTACTTGGCGATCTCCTGGAAGAAGTCCATGTGCGTGTTGAAGATCCACGACAGCCTGGGCGCGAAGCTGTCCACGTCCACCCCCCGCTGCACCACCGCGTCGATGTAGGCGATCGCGTTGGCCACGGCGAAGCCCATCTCCTGGGCAGCCGTGCAGCCCGCCTCACGCATGTGGTAGCCGGAGAGCGAGATGGCGTTGAAGCGCGGCGCGTCGGTCGCGCACCAGGCGATCAGGTCGGCGGCCAGCCGCAGCGACGGCGACGGCGGGTAGATGTAGGTGCCGCGCGAGACGTACTCCTTGAGCACGTCGTTCTGCGCCGTGCCGCGGATCAGCGAGGGCTCCCGGCCCTGTCGCTCACAGGCCACGTGGTACATGGCAACCAGCACGGCGGCCGGAGCGTTGATGGTCATCGAGGTGGACACCTCGTCCAGCGGGATGCCGTCGAACATCCGCTCCACATCCCGCACCGAGTCGATCGCGACCCCCACCCGGCCGACCTCGCCCGCGGCCCGCGGGTCGTCCGAGTCGAGACCCATCTGGGTGGGCAGATCGAAGGCCACCGACAGCGCCGGCTGGCCCTGCTCCAGCAGGTAGCGGAAGCGGCGGTTGGTCTCCTCGCCGGTGCCGAAGCCCGCGTACTGACGGATTGACCACGGCCGGCCGGCGTACATGTCGCGGTGAATGCCGCGTGTGTACGGGTACTGACCCGGATCGCCCAGGTCGCGGTCGTAGTCAAGCGGCGCGTCCTGCGGCCGGTCGAAGCTGCGCCCGTCCGCGGTCACGCCGACCGCCCCTCGCCCTCCCGCTCGGCGCCGACCAGCACCACCATCTTGCCGACGTGGCTGTTCTCCTTCATCAGCTGGTGCGGCAGCGGGCACTCGGCCCACGGGAACACGCGCGACAGCACCGGCCGGATCTTGCCCTCGGCGATCAGCGTGTTGGCGCGCTGGCACTGATAGGCGTTGGCGAAATGGCTGCCCAGGATCGTCTTCTGGCGCATCCACAGATAGCGCACGTCGAAGTCCAGTGTGAAGCCGGAGGTGGCGCCGCAGATCACGATCTTGCCGAAGGTCTTGCACACGAAGACGCTGGTGAAGAAGGTGGCCGCGCCGACGTGCTCGAAGACGACGTCGCAGTCGGCGCCGCCGGTCAGCTCCCGGATCGCCTTGCCGAACCGCTTTATCTCGTCGAAGTTGCGCTCACCGGTGTCGGGATCGTGCAGGGCGAACTCGCGCCGGTCGATGACCGCGTGCGCGCCCAGGTCGCGCACCAGCTGCACCTTGTCGTCGGAGGAGACGACGGCGACGGCGTTGGCGCCGTAGAGCTTGCACAGCTGCACTGCAAAGCTGCCCAGACCGCCGCCCGCGCCCCAGATCAGCACGTTGTCGCCGGCCTCGATCTGGGCCCGGTCGACGAGCATCCGGTAGGCCGTGAAGTATGTCAGCCCGTATGACGCCGCCTCCTCCCAGCTGAGCGCCGGCGGCTTGGCCAGAAGCTGCTGGGCCTGCACCTTGCACAGCTCGGCGAAGGAGCCCCAGTTGGTCTCGTAGGCCCAGATCCGCTGCTGCGAGCAGGCCATCGGGTCGAGCCCGTTGCACTCGGCGCACTCGCCGCAGCTCTGGTTGCAGTGGATGACCACCTCGTCGCCCGGCTTCCACCGCGTCACCCCCGGGCCGACCCGCTCGACGATGCCAGAGGCGTCGGAGCCGGCGATGTGGAAGTCGTAGCCGGTGTAGCGGAAGATCGACACCGGCAGCCCCAGCGAGGCCCACACGCCGTTGTAGTTGACCCCGGCGGCCATCACCCGCACCAGCACCTCGCCGGGCCCGGGCTCGGGCACCTCGATCCGCTCCAGCTGCATGGCGTCCACCGGGTCGCCCAGCCGGTCGGGACGGATCACCCACGCCTCCATGGTCTCCCCCACAGCCATGGCCCAGTCTATCCAGCGGCGGCCGCCGCCCAGCTCAGCCGGCGGCCCGGGCCAGCCTGCGCGAACGCCGCAGCTCGCGCACGCCAGCGGCGGCCAGCTGCCCACAGGCGGCCTTGATGTCGTTGCCGTGCGAGCGCCGGTAGCTGGCCTCCAGCCCGTGCGCAGCCAGCACGGCCGCGAACGCTGCCACCCGCTCGGGCGGTGAACCGCGGTAGCCGGCACCGGTCGGGTTGTACGCGATCAGGTTTACGTGGAAGCCCTCCGAACCGAGCAGGTCAGCCAGCTGGCCGGCGTACCCGTCGGAGTCGTTGACGCCGTCCAGCAGCAGGTATTCGATGAACACCCGGCGGCCGGTGCGATCGCGGTAGCCGCG